>NZ_JANLGL010000195.1:0-10055 GCF_024655625.1 Pseudomonas sp. 18.1.10 | reverse complement strand
ACGGTGGATCAGGCAACACATCTGTGCCTGACAGACCGCTTTCGCGAGCAAGCCCGCTCCCACATTTCTGAATTGCAGTGTTCTTTAGTTTTTCAGCAGATCGCACAACACGTGCACTTCATCCTCACTGAACAAACCCACCGGATACCGCTCGCTCAACACGCTGCGCAAATCACGCAGCCTGCTCTTCCGTGAGCCGTTTTCCTTCAACCAGAGCCCCAGTGCTTGGATCGCGTCGCCGTTGACCCGCATCGGGTGAAAGGTGCGCGTGTACATCAGGTTGATTTGAGGACTCATTTCAGCGCTCTCTCCTACTGCTTGAGCGGCCAACTTACTCAAGGTTTATGACAGAACTGCATAGTCATAACCCTCGAACACTGTCGCACCAGCGATACAAGAGCTATGCCAACCCCCCGATTTTGTAGGCATTTACCCACAAAAAAGCCCGCGACCTTGCTGGGCCGCGGGCTTGCCATGGGTACCGGAATTGCTCAGTGCCCGGTCACCGTCATGCTGCTGTTACAACTGCACTCACTTTTTCTGCGGAGCCGGCTGTTGTTGGGTCAGGCAATGGATATTGCCGCCACCCAGTAACAGTTCGCGGCCTGGCACCATCACCACTTCGTGCTGCGGGAACAGGTCCTGGAGGATCTTCTTCGCCGGGCCGTCCATCGGGTCATCGAAGCTCGGTGCGATGATGCCGCCGTTGACGATCAGGAAGTTCACGTAGGAACCGGCCAAACGTACGGTCGGATTACGCTCCTGCGAACCGTCCACCGCGTCGACACCGGCGCATTCTTCCTCGGTGGCGTACAGCGGCCCCGGAATCGGCATTTTATGCACGGTGAACGCGCGGCCCTGGGCGTCGGTGCTGCTTTGCAGCACGTCCATGGCCGCGTGGCAGCGCGCGTAGTTCGGGTCTTGCGCGTCGTCGGTCCAGGCCAGCAGCACTTCGCCGGGGCGTACGTAGCAGCAGAAGTTATCCACATGGCCGTCGGTTTCGTCGTTGAACAGGCCGTCCGGCAGCCAGATGATCTTATCCACAGCCAGGTTGGCGCTGAGCACCACCTCGATCGCCGCGCGATCCAGGTGCGGGTTGCGATTGCGGTTGAGCAGGCATTCTTCGGTGGTAATCAGCGTGCCTTCGCCGTCCACGTGGATCGAGCCGCCCTCCAGCACGAAGCCTTCGGTGCGGTAGCGCGGCGCGCGCTCGATTTCGAGGATCTTGCCGCCCACCTGCGAGTCGCGGTTCCACGGGGCGTACAGGCCGCCGTCAAACCCGCCCCAAGCGTTGAAATCCCAGTTCACGCCGCGCACTTCGCCACTGTTGTTGATAACGAAGGTCGGCCCGGTGTCGCGCACCCACGCGTCGTCGCTGGACATTTCCACCACGCGGATATTCGGCACATCCAGGCGCGCACGGGCGTTTTCGTACTGGCCCGCAGACACCGCCACGGTCACCGGCTCAAAACGCGCAATGGCCTTGGCCACCGCCACATGCGCCGCCTGCGCCGGCTTGCCGCCCAGGCGCCAGTTGTCCGGGCGCTCGGGCCAGATCATCCAGGTTTGGGTTTGTGGCGCCCATTCGGCAGGCATATGAAAGCCATCGGCGCGTGGGGTGCTGTGCAGGGTGGTCATGGCAATCAAGACTCCGAATGGGGGTAAAGGCCGACTTTATAACGGATAAAAATCGGCTTTAAAAGCACTCAAGGATCATCGGCGATAAATATGACAATAAATAGCCGATAAGAATCGATTAACTACAATTGCTCACTGAGCACCTTCGACAGCATGTCGACGAAGAAATCCACACTGCGTTTAGAGGTAACCATCGGCGGCTTGATCTTGAGGATGTTCAGATAATCCCCCGTTGGCTGCATGAAAATGCCCAGCTCGCGCAGGCGATCACACAGCAGCGCGGTTTCTTCAGTGGCCGGTTCCAGGGTCTGACGGTCGCGGACCAACTCCAGGCCCAGATAGAAGCCGGAACCATGAACCGCGCCCACCAATGGATGAAGTTCGATCAGTTCTTCCAGCCGCGCCTTGAAATGCCCGCCAACCACCTGGGCGTTTTCCCACAGCTGTTCTTCGGCCATCACATCCAGCACCGCCATGCCGATGCGGCAACTGACCGGGCTGCCCCCCGACGACGAGAAGAAATACCCCTCGGCCTCCAGCGCCTCGGCGATGTCGCGACGGGTAATCACCGCGCCCAACGGCTGACCGTTGCCCATGCCCTTGGCCATGGTGATGATGTCCGGCACCACGCCCTGTTCCTCAAAGCCCCAGAAGAAGTGGCCCATGCGTCCGTAACCGACCTGCACCTCATCGGCGATGCACACGCCGCCCCGGGCGCGCACCAGCCCATACACCTGCTGCAAATAGCCCGGCGGCAACGAGATGCCGCCGGCATTGCCGTACACCGGCTCGCAGATGAAACCCGCCAGTTGGCGTTTGCTCGCGGCGATTTTCGCCAGGTTGTGTTCCACGCTTCGTACGTAGTCCGGCGCACTGTCCGGCCCACGGAACTCGCCGCGATAGGTATTCGGCGCGGTCACCGGGTGCACCCAATCCGGGCGGCTGCTCAACGCCTGGGGGTTGTCGGCAATCGAGGTGGACACCGCATCCGCCGCCACCGACCAGCCGTGATACGCCTCCAGCACGCTGAGCATGTCGCGCCCGCCGCTGTAGGCCCAGGCCAGGCGGATCGCCAGGTCATTGGCTTCGGTGCCGCTGTTGACCAGGAACACCCGGTCCATGCCTTCGGGCGCCAGCGCCAGCAAGCGCTCGGAAAATTCCGCAATCGCCGCGTAGTGGAAACGCGAGTTGGTATTGAGCAGCGACCACTGCCGCGCCGCCACCGCCGCCATGCGCGGGTGACCGTGGCCGAGCACCGCGACGTTGTTGAGCATGTCCAGGTAGGAACGGCCCTGCATGTCGATCAAGTGGTTGCGCCAGCCGCGCTCGATGCGCGGCGGGTCGACGTAATAGTGTTTTTGCGAGCGGGCGAAGCTGGCATCGCGGCGCGCCAGCAAGGCCTCCGGGTCCAGCTCGGGTTCGGCGTCGCAGGCCAGCCCCAGCAGCGTCGCGGGCGATGGACACAAGGCTTGCCAGGCCAACGCCCGCGACGGCGTGCAGAACAGCGGCGGTTCCAGCTCGGCGCGGCACAGTTGCACGGTCAACGGCGCATGCACTTCACCCAGCACTTGGCCCTCGACCAGCAGCGCGCCAGCGTTCAACACGGTGTTCACGCCCCATAAACGCAGGCTCAACTCAACGCCCTGCACGCTGACCAAGCCGTCCGCGCCGTGCTGCAACGTCCCGGCGAAAGGCACTTCCAACAGCGTGCCGTGGGGCAAATGCAGCTCCACATGCAGCGGGAACGTCGCCGGTTCAACGGCGCTGTCCGGGCAGGTCTGCGACAGCCGATACTGGCCATACCGGCTGGCCGCCAGCCCATGCACCGCCGCCGCCTCGTCCAGCAAGCGGCGATCAATCCCCGGTTGCTCCCAGTTGCCCGCCTCGAAATGCGGGCTGAGCACGCCGAGGTCGATCAAGGCAAATTCGCGCCCCACCAGCCCCGGCAACAACGGCGCAAAATCCTCGCTGGCCACCGCCGGCAGGTCCTCGCCGACACTGCGCAGAATCGCCGCCTCCATCAACTCGAACGGCACGGACGTGGCCACGTGGAAGATTTCCCACTCGTGCTCGGCGTTTTTCAGCAGGTAAGCGTTATCCGGGTCCAGGCATTGCTGTTGCTCGCTGCTCAACACCAGCACCGCCGCACGCGCGACGATCAGCGGCCACAGCGCCTGTAGCTCCGCACGCTGCAACGGCGTCACCGCGTGACACGCCTGGATCGCCGGCAAGATCGCAAAGGGGTCGCCCTCGGCGTGATGCAGCAACGCCGCGCAGGTCACCGACAGGTCGGCAATGCGCCAGGTGTGCACCAGGTCGCCGAAATCAATCACGCCCTCGACCTGCCACTGCCGCGCGGCATCACGCTGCCACACGACGTTGTCATCGGTGATGTCCATGTGCACGGCTTGCCACGGCAATTGCTCCGCCAGCGGCCGGATGCGCGCCTCAACCTGCGCGGCGACCTGTTCCAGCTCGGCGCGGTGCGGCAGCTCTGGCAAGGTCGCCAGCAAATACGCGATCAGCTCCAGCGCGTGGCGCGGGTCCCACTGCAACGTGCGCTCCAGGCCCGGATGAGTGAAATCCGCCAAGGCCAGGCTCATCCGCCCGCACAGCTCACCAAAGCCCGCGATCACCTCGCGCCCCAGGTGCGGCAGATGGGTCAGCGGCTGGCCGTCGATGTAGTCGAGCAGGCGTAGGTGAAACGTTTGCCCGTCGAGGGTGACGGTCAGCAGTTCATCGCCGTTCAACGCCTTGACCACTTTGGGCACGCGCACGCCTTGCAGGCAATTGAGCGCGGCGTGCTGGGCCTGCAACTCCACGGCGGCGTAATCGCCCCGGCAGATTTTCAGAACAAATCGGCCGCGAGGGCTGTCCACCCTGTAATTGAGGTCTTGCTGGCTGCCCAATGATTGCAAGGTGCCAGCCAGCCCATAATGCTGCGCCAATAATTGCGCTGCCTGCTCGGGGCCCACTTGCGGGCACGGTAAACTGGCACGGTGAATCAACGTGGCGAGCAGCATCGGGGGCAACCTCGGTATTTTTATCAGGCGCTTAGTTCGCCATTGTTCAGGGGGCTTGTGCAACCCCCCGACACATCCTGCCCTACCCCGCGCGGCAACACAGGCTATGCTCCATTCGCTAAATGTCCGTCAAAAGGAAAAGGGCCCCGACATGCGCATTCTCATTACCGGTGGCGCCGGTTTTATCGGTTCTGCCCTGGTACGTCACCTGATCCAGCACACCGAGCATGAAGTGCTCAACCTCGACAAACTCACCTACGCCGGCAACCTGGAATCGCTGACGTCCATCGCGTCCAACAGCCGCTACGAGTTCGTCCAGGCCGACATCATCGACCAGGCCACCGTCAGCGCCGTGCTCGCGCGCTTCGAGCCGCAGGCGATCATGCACCTGGCGGCCGAGTCCCACGTCGACCGCTCCATCGACGGCCCGTCGGATTTTATCCAAACCAATATCGTCGGCACCTACAGCCTGCTGGAAGCCACCCGGGGTTATTGGCAGACCCTCGATCCAGCGGCGAAAAGCGCATTCCGTTTCCACCACATCTCCACCGACGAGGTGTACGGCGACCTGCACGGCGTAGACGACCTGTTCACCGAAACCACGCCCTACGCCCCCAGCTCGCCCTACTCCGCGAGCAAGGCGGCGTCCGACCACCTGGTGCGCGCCTGGCAGCGCACCTACGGCCTGCCGGTGCTGCTGACCAACTGTTCCAACAACTACGGGCCGTTCCACTTCCCGGAAAAACTCATCCCGCTGGTGATCCTCAACGCCCTCGCGGGCAAGCCCTTGCCGGTCTATGGTGATGGCTTGCAGGTGCGCGACTGGCTGTACGTCGAAGACCACGCGCGGGCGCTGCTCAAGGTGGTGACGCAAGGCGTGGTGGGCGAGACCTACAACATCGGCGGCCACAACGAGCAAAAGAACATCGACGTGGTGCGCAGCATCTGCGCGCTGCTGGAAGAACTGGCGCCGCAGCATCCGCCCGGCGTGGAGAACTACGCCGACCTGATTACCTTCGTCAAAGACCGCCCCGGCCACGATCAGCGCTACGCCATCGATGCCGGCAAGATCCAGCGCGAACTGGGCTGGGTGCCAGCGGAAACCTTTGCAACCGGTCTACGCAAAACCGTGCAGTGGTACCTGGATAACCTGGACTGGTGCCGCAGGGTCCAGGACGGCAGCTATCAGGGTCAACGATTGGGCAACACCGACATGAGGGATCTGATCGCATGATGAAAGGAATCGTACTGGCCGGTGGCTCCGGCACTCATGACAGCCTGCTGGACGCCTCGCAGTACGTGCAAACGATCGAGCGCCGCCAGGGCCTGAAGGTCGCGTGCCTCGAAGAGATCGCCTACGCCAGCGGCTGGATCGACCGCGAGCACTTGCTCGAACGCGCCAAGTATTTCGGCAAGACCAGTTACGGCCAGTACCTCTACTCGCTGCCGGGAGACACCCCGTGAGCCAGCACGGCCAAGTCTCCCAGGCCCTGCAACAAGGCGCGATCCCCTCCAGCGCCTACCCCACACCCGCACAGCGCCCGCTGAACTCGCGCCTCGATTGCAGTCGCCTGCAACAGCAGTGGCACGTCAGCCAGCCCCACTGGCAGGACGCATTGCGCGAGTGTCTTGACGCGCAGCACTAGGCATAATGCGCCTGTACCCACAGGCGCCGACTCCCATGACTCCAACCCTCCCGCGAAGACCCCGCTGGCGCAGCCTCGCCCTGTTGGCGTTGTGCCTGGCGCCGCTGCTGTGGCCGCTGGAGCATCTGGCCGAGCGTTATTACCGCAACGAACTGGCCGGGCAGAACCGCCAGACCCTCGACCTGTACGTCGCCAACCTGCTCGGCACCCTGCACCGCTTTGAGGTGCTGCCGCAGATCCTCGGCGACTTGCCGGCCCTGCGCACGGCGCTGGACGCGCCGCAGGTGAGCACCAACCTGACCAACGCCAACCAGTTGCTCAAGGACGTCGCCGCCCAAGCCGGGGTCGAAGTGATGTACCTGATGGACACCCACGGCAAGACCCTGGCCGCATCGAACTGGGATAAACAGGACAGTTTCGTCGGGCGCAATTTTTCCTTCCGGCCGTATTTCAGCGAAGCCATGGCCGGGCGCCTGGGGCGGTTCTTCGGCCTGGGCACCACCTCGGCCAAGCGCGGCTACTTCTTCGCCGCCGCGGTGCGCGATGGCGACACCATCATCGGCGTGCTGGTGGTCAAGGTCGACCTGGACCACACCGAAAGCCTGTGGGGCAACACCCCGGAACAACTGCTGGTGACCGACCACAACGGCGTGGTGATCCTCACCTCACGCCCGCAATGGCGCTTCCGTGCGACCCGCCCGCTGACCGCCGAAGAGCGCCAGGCGATCATCGCCATCCAGCCCTATCCGACCCGCGATCCGCAGCCGCTGACGCTCAGCTCCACGGCGTGGCTACGCCAATCCACGGCGATTGCCGAGACCGGCTGGAACGTGGAAATCCTCGCGCCGCAATCCTTGATAAACCGCCCGGTGCGCACCGTGGTCGCCGTCGGCGGCGCAACGTTGCTGGTGCTGATGCTGTTGCTCGGCTTGATGATGCAGCGCCGCCGCCACTACCTGGAACGCATCGCCTTCGAAGCCAAGGCACGCCGTGAGCTGGAAGCGCGGGTGGTCGAGCGCACCAGCGACCTCGAAGGCCTGAACCGGCGCCTGAAACAGGAAGTGCTGGAGCGCGAGCAGGCGCAGCAGGAACTGGTGCGCGCCCAAGATGACCTGGTGCAGGCGGGCAAACTGTCGGCGCTGGGCACCATGTCGGCGAGTATCAGCCACGAGCTCAACCAGCCGTTGGCGGCAATCCGCAGCTATGCGGAAAACGCCGAGATCCTCCTCGACCACCAGCGCACCGACGATGCGCGCGGCAACCTCAAGCTAATCAGCGAACTGACCGGGCGCATGGCGTCGATCATCGCCCACCTGCGCGCCTTTGCCCGCCGCGACCGGCATGCGCCGGAAAGCGTCGGCCTGCAACCGGCGCTGGACGACGCGCTGGCCTTGCTGGCCAAGCGGCGGCGCTCGATGGAAGTCGAGCTGATCCGCGACATGCCCGAGGCGACGCTGTGGGTGCAGGCCGGCGAAACCCGCCTGCGCCAGGTGCTCGGCAACCTGCTGGCCAACGCCCTCGACGCCCTCACCGAAAAAGGCCCGCCGCGCAAACTCTGGCTGAGTGCCGAAACCACCGAACAGGGCGTCAACCTGTACATTCGCGACAACGGCCCGGGCTTTTGCATGGAAGCCCTGGGCCGCGCCAGCGAGCCGTTCTACACCACCAAGACGCGTACCCAGGGCCTTGGCCTCGGCCTGGCGATCTGTGACACCCTGATGCGTGCCTTTGGCGGTGAACTGCTGTTCGCCAACCACAAGGAAGGCGGCGCGCTGTTAACCCTGAAATTGCGTGCCGGCTCGCCGGGCGTCAGTCTGCAACCGTCCGAGGACCGCAGCGTATGAGTATCGACAACGGGATTCAGGTGGTGTTGATCGACGACGATCCACACCTGCGTCAGGCCCTGTGCCAGACCCTGGACCTGGCCGGGCTGAAAGTCCTGCCCCTGGGCGAAGCCAGCGGCCTCACCGCGCGCCTGTCGCGGGATTGGCCGGGGGTGGTGGTCAGTGACATCCGCATGCCCGGCATGGACGGCCTGGAGCTGCTCGCCGAACTGCACGGCCAGGACCCGGACCTGCCGGTGCTGCTGATTACCGGCCATGGCGACGTGCCGCTGGCGGTGCAGGCCATGCGCGCCGGTGCTTATGACTTCCTGGAAAAACCCTTCGCCAGCGACGCCCTGCTCGACAGCGTGCGCCGCGCCCTGGCCCTGCGCCGCCTGGTGCTGGATAACCGCAGCCTGCGCTTGGCCCTCAGCGACCGCCAGCAACTGAGCACGCGCCTGGTGGGCCACTCGCCGCAAATGCTGCGCCTGCGCGAGCAAATAGGCGCCCTGGCGGCGACCAAGGCCGATGTGCTGATCCTCGGCGAGACCGGCGCCGGCAAAGAAGTGGTGGCGCGGGCGTTGCACGACCTGTCGAGCCGGCGCACCGGGCCATTTGTGGCGATCAACGCCGGCGCCCTCGCCGAATCAGTGGTGGAAAGCGAGCTGTTCGGCCACGAACCCGGCGCGTTTACTGGCGCGCAGAAACGCCGCATCGGCAAGTTCGAATTCGCCAACGGCGGCACGCTGTTCCTCGATGAAATCGAAAGCATGAGCCTGGATGTGCAGGTCAAGCTGCTGCGCCTGCTGCAAGAGCGCGTGGTGGAACGCCTGGGTGGCAATCAGCTGATCCCGCTGGATATCCGCATCATCGCCGCCACCAAGGAAGACTTGCGCCAGTCGGCCGACCAGGGCCGCTTCCGCGCCGACTTGTATTACCGCCTCAACGTCGCCTCGCTGCGTATCCCGCCCCTGCGCGAGCGCGGTGAGGATGCATTGATGCTGTTCCAGCACTTTGCCGATGAAGCCAGCAGCCGCCACGGCCTGACCCTGCACGAACTGCAACCGGGCCAGCGCGCGCTGCTGCTGCGCCACAGCTGGCCGGGCAATGTGCGTGAATTGCAGAACGCCGCCGAACGCTTCGCCCTCGGGCTGGAGTTGGCGCTGGACGCTACGCCGGACAATCCCTTTGCCAGCGTTTTGACCTCAACGTCGGGCGGCTTGAGCGAGCAGGTCGAGCAGTTCGAAAAAAGCCTGATCGCCGCCGAACTGACCCGCCCCCACGGCTCCATGCGCAGCCTCGCCGAAGCCTTGGGCGTACCGCGCAAAACCTTGCACGACAAACTGCGCAAGCACGGCCTGAACTTTGCCAACCAAAGTGGTGACGACGAATGACCCACGCCAGCGATGACCTGGAATCGGTGCTGCACCACGACATCCCCCTGACCCGGGAGATGGGCCTCAAAGTGCGCGGCTGGCAGCACGGGAGGCTGGAGTTGCACCTGCCGTTGCAGGCCAATATCAACCACAAAAGCACCATGTTTGGCGGCAGCCTGTATTGCGGCGCGGTATTGGCGGGGTGGGGCTGGCTGCATCTGCAGTTGCGCGAGGAAGGGATTGAAGACGGGCATATCGTGATTCAGGAGGGGCAGATCAGTTATCCGCTGCCCGTCACCCGCGATGCGAACGTTGTGTGCGAGGCGCCGGAGGAGAAAGTGTGGAAGCGGTTTGTGGCGACGTACAAGCGGTACGGTCGCGCGAGGTTGACGCTGGAGACGTGGATTGTGAATGAGGGTAGTGAAGACCGCGCAGTAGCCTTCACCGGCCAGTACGTCCTGCACCGCTAAAAGCCTCCACACAAAACCAACGTGGGAGCGGGCTTGCTCGCGAAAGCGGTGTGTCAGTCACCGGATATTTAGCTGACAC
>NZ_JANLGL010000194.1:0-10239 GCF_024655625.1 Pseudomonas sp. 18.1.10 | reverse complement strand
AACATCTATTGTGACTGAAACACCGCCTTCGCGAGCAAGCCCGCTCCCACATGGGTTCAGCGGTGCTCTCAGAGCCCCACCACATCCTCCGCCTGCAACCCCTTCTCGCCGGTCACCACGGCGTATTCCACCTGTTGGCCTTCGGCCAGCGAGCGGTGGCCGTCACCGCGAATGGCGCGGTAGTGCACAAACACATCCTTGCCATCATCACGCTGAATAAAGCCGTAACCCTTTGCATCGTTGAACCACTTCACATTGCCGGTTTCGCGCGTTGCCATCTGTTTAACTCCCACATGCTTTTTATTGTTGAGTCGCTCGCATTGAACTGCCGAGTATAAGACAGGTTCAAAAACCATCAACTCAAGTTTACATCGCTGCTTTTTTGCCGATTTTCGGCGAATACGGCACACTACCCGCCCGAGCGCCTGCTCGGTTTTTCCCACTTGAAGCAGCACGCCTATGACCCGCTCCCCGTTCCGCCGTCTGGTGTTTGGCACCTTGCGCCGACTGTTGTACCTCTGGGTTCGCTCGGAGACGATCAACCAGTCGTCCCTTACCCTCAACCTGGACCGCAGCCGGCCGGTGTTCTACGTCCTGCAATCGCCCTCCCTCACCGAACTGGCCGTGGTCGACGCCGAGTGCACCAAGGCCGGCCTGCCGCGCCCGGTGCTGCCGGTCGCGGTGGGGCCGCTGATGGAACCTGCGGCGTTCTTCTACCTCACGCCCGAGCCGGACTGGCTCGGCCGCCAGGACAAGCGCGGCGCACCGCCCACACTGACCCGCCTGGTCAACACCCTCAGCGAGCACGCCGAAGAGAATGCACAAATCATTCCGGTCAGCGTGTTCTGGGGGCAGTCGCCCGAGAGCGAGTCCAGCCCGTGGAAGCTGCTGTTTGCCGACAGTTGGGCGGTCACCGGGCGCCTGCGGCGCTTTCTGAGCATCCTGATCCTGGGGCGCAAGACTCGCGTGCAATTCTCCGCGCCTATCAACCTGCGTGAATTGATCGAGCACAATAAAGGCCACGAACGCACGGTGCGCATGGCCCAACGGATCCTGCGGGTGCACTTTCGCAACCTGAAGACCGCCGTGATCGGCCCCGACCTGTCCCACCGGCGCAACCTGGTCAAAGGCCTGGTCAATATGCCGCTGGTGCGCCAGGCCATCCTCGATGAGGCCGAACGGGAAAAAATCAGCCCGGAAAAAGCCAAGGCCCAGGCCCTGCGCTATGGCAACGAGATCGCCTCGGACTACACCTACACCGCGATCCGCTTCCTCGAAGTGGTGTTGAGCTGGTTCTGGAACAAGATCTACGACGGCATCAAGGTCAATAACATCGAAGGTGTGCAAAAGGTTGCCCAGGGCTACGAGGTGATCTACGTGCCGTGCCACCGCAGCCATATCGACTACCTGCTGCTCTCCTACCTGCTGTTCAAGAACGGCCTGACCCCGCCGCACATCGCCGCGGGCATCAACCTGAACATGCCCGTGATCGGCAGCCTGCTGCGCCGTGGCGGTGCGTTTTTCATGCGCCGCACCTTCAAGGGCAACCCGCTGTACACCTCGGTGTTCAACGAATACCTGCACACCCTGTTCACCAAGGGCTTCCCGGTGGAGTACTTCGTCGAAGGCGGGCGCTCGCGCACCGGGCGCATGCTGCAACCGAAGACCGGCATGCTGGCGATCACCCTGCGCAGCTTTTTGCGCTCCTCGCGCATGCCCATCGTGTTCGTGCCGGTGTATATCGGCTACGAACGCGTGCTCGAAGGCCGCACCTACCTGGGCGAACTGCGCGGCGCGAGCAAGAAGAAAGAATCGATCTTCGATATTTTCAAGGTGGTCGGCGCGCTCAAGCAGCGTTTTGGCCAAGTTGCGGTCAACTTCGGCGAGCCGATCAAGCTGGCGGAATTCCTCGACAACGAACAACCGGACTGGCGCAGCCAGGAGCTGGGCCCGAACTACAAGCCGGCCTGGCTCAACGAAACCACGAACCGCCTCGGCGAACAGGTGGCCCGCCACTTGAACGAAGCCGCTGCGGTGAACCCGGTGAACCTGGTGGCCCTGGCGCTGCTGTCCACGACGCGCCTGGCCCTGGATGAACAGGCCATGGCGCGCCAATTGGACCTGTACCTGGCGCTGCTGCGCCGCGTGCCCTACTCGCCCCACACAACCTTGCCCGAAGGTGATGGCCTGGCGCTGATAAAACACGTCAAGGACATGGACCTGCTGTCGGAACAGAGCGACGCCCTCGGCAAGATTTTGTACCTGGACGAGCAGAACGCCGTCCTGATGACCTACTACCGCAACAACGTGCTGCACATCTTCGCGTTGCCGGCGTTGCTGGCGAGTTTCTTCCAGAGCAGCTCGCGCATGAGCCGCGAACAGATCCTGCGCTACACCCACGCGCTGTACCCGTACCTGCAATCGGAGCTGTTTATCCGCTGGTCGCTGGAGGAACTGGACACCGTCGTCGATCAATGGATGGACGCCTTTGTCGAGCAAGGCCTGCTGCGCTTCGAGAACAACGTGTTCCTGCGCCCGGCGCCCAGCTCGCGGCACTTTGTGTTGTTGACGTTGCTGTCCAAGAGCATCGCCCAGACCCTGCAACGCTTCTACATGGCGATCTCGCTGCTGCTCAACAGCGGCCAGAACAGCATCAGCGCCGAAGAACTGGAGGACCTGTGCACGGTGATGGCCCAACGCCTGTCGATCCTGCATGGCCTCAACGCCCCGGAGTTCTTCGACAAGAGCCTTTTCCGACATTTTATCCAGACATTGCTGGAGCAAGATGTGCTGCGCCGCGACGAAGCCGGCAAGTTGAGCTACCACGACCTGCTCGGCGAACTGGCCGAAGGCGCGGCCAAGCGCGTGTTGCCGGCGGAAATTCGCCTGTCGATCCGCCAGGTCGCGTTGCACCGCGTGGACGACACGCCGGTCGAATCCGAGCCTCTCCAACCTGAAGAAAACCGCTAGATTGAATAAGGTGCCGGGCTGTTTCCGGCGCCGCTGACAAGGAGCTGCACCATGAAAAAGATCATCCTCCTCGGCCTCACCGCCCTGCTCGGAGCCTGCCAAACCATGACGCCCGCCCCCAAGGCCAGCCTCGATGGCGAAGTGTTCTACCTGCAACGCATCGCCCTGCCGCCCACCGCCACCTTGAGCGTCAGCCTGCAAGACGTGTCCCTGGCCGACGCACCGGCGGTGACCCTCGCCGAGCAGAAAGGCCCGGTCAAAGGCCAGGTGCCGCTGCCGTTCCACCTGAGCTACGACCCGGCCCAGGTCAAGCCCGGCCACAGCTACTCGGTCAGCGCTCGCATCGAAGTGGATGGCAAGCTAATGTTTATCACCACCGAACGGCACTCTGTGCAGCTCAACGGCCAGGACCCGCAACCGCTGCGCCTGCGCGTCGATGCTGTGGCCCACTGAACTCGATCAAAAGGAAGCGCCCATGCTCCGTAACTCCCTTCGCTTTACTGCCCTGTGTGCCGGCCTGCTGCTGGGGGCCAACGCCATGGCGCTGGACCTCTCCAGCCTGTCCCAAGGCGACGCTTCCGGCGGCCTCAAGGACGCACTGACCCAAGGCGCGCAGATCGCCGTGAAACAGCTGGGGGTGCCGGGTGGTTTCAGCAACAACCCCGACGTGAAGATCGGCCTACCGGGCAAGTTGGGCAAAGTGGCTGACAAGCTGAAAATGTTCGGCATGGGTGACCAGGTTACGCAACTGGAAACCAGCATGAACAAGGCCGCGGAATCCGCCGTGACCCAGGCCCAGCCGATCCTGGTCAACGCCGTGAAAAACATGAGCGTGACCGACGCCAAGGGCATCCTCAGCGGTGGCCAGGACTCGGCCACCCAGTACCTGAACAAAAGCAGCCGCGAACAGATCCGCGCCAAGTTCCTGCCGATCGTGAAAGCGGCCACCGACAAGGTCGGCGTGGCCCAGCAGTACAACGCCCTGGCCGGCAAGGCGGCGGCGTTTGGTGCAGTGGATGCTAAAAGTGCCAACGTCGAGAACTACGTGACCGAGCAGGCGCTGGATGGTTTGTTCAAGATGATTGCGCAGCAGGAAGAGACCATTCGCAAGAACCCGGCAGCGGCAGCCACCAGTTTGGCGAAGAAGGTGTTTGGCGCGCTGTAACCCACTCACTCAGTGCGCCCAAGCCGCTCGCAAGGGACTTGGGCGCAACTGTCTTACGCTAGTCCCTTAGCGATTCAACGAAAAAAGCGGATACAAAGGTCGGCTCGGCAACGGGTGCTCAAAGCCCACCTGTGGATACGGTTTATTCTGCCCGGGCCTGCCGGGAAGGGGATGGCCGTAACCTGGCGGAGTCGAGTGGGTGTGATGCTGGCAAAGTTTTCCATACCCTGGCCTCTGTGGCGCAGCCGATTCATAACCTTTGCCAGGCAGTTGATTGCCCAGCAAAGCGCCGAGAAACGCACCTTTGAACGCTGCAATCGCAGTAAAAAACGACATGTGACACTCCATGAACTCAATGAAAGAGGCCTGGCCGCCAACCAGCAAAGCCAGAACCTGTGCCTGTCCATCAGGCAAATCTGAGTGGAGTGTCATGGGCGTAACGTTCCCTGCTCCTGGAGCGCCCTTTGCATCGGCATGTAAATGCCTCAGTGAAGGACCGAGTCAGCCAGCCGTCCCATCATGATCGTCGCGAAGCAGCCAATCGCCACGGACGTCGCCCGGTTGATCTTCAACGGCGTCAGCCAGGTTTTTTGAATCCCTTCGAAACGACTGCCCAGCACAATCCAGGCAGACCCTACCGGTATCACCACCAGCGCCAGCGTAGCCATGAAGCCGACATAACCTTGCAATGTGGAAAACGCATTGGCGGGTGCGATGAACGACGCGATCAGCAGGCCCTTGGGATTCATGACCGTCAGCCAGAAGAAATACGGCCCGGAGAAACGGTCAGCGCCTGCATCGACGGTGCTGTTCTTGCGCTGCCAGAGCGTGTACGAGACATACAGCAGGTAACAGGCCGCCGCCAGTTGCGTCGCCTTCAGCGCCCACGGCGAGAACGCCGCCAGGTACAGCAGCGCCACGCCCCACACCGAGACTTGCAGCAGGTAGGCCAGGCACTCGATAAACGCGAGCTTCCAGGACGCCTGGTAGCCGAACAACACGCCTGCACGAAACAGCAGGGTGTTGGTCGGGCCAGGGGCAAGCAATAACAACATCAGGGCTGAAACAGTGGCCAACATGATTACGCGACGTCCTTCCTCACTCGGAACCACGCAGCATACAGGGCCGGCAGGAACAATAGGGTCAACGCCGTCGCCACAATCAACCCGCCCATGATCGCCACGGCCATCGGCCCGAAGAACACACTGCGGGACAGCGGGATCATCGCCAGCACCGCCGCAAGGGCTGTGAGCACAATCGGGCGGAAGCGTCGGACGGTGGCTTCGATGATGGCTTGCCATGGCGCCAGGCCGGCCTTGATGTCCTGTTCGATCTGATCCACCAGGATCACCGAGTTGCGCATAATCATCCCCGATAAGGCGATGGTGCCGAGCATGGCCACAAAGCCGAAGGGCTGGCGGAATACCAGCAGGAACAGCGTCACGCCGATGAGGCCCAGCGGCGCCGTCAGAAACACCATCGCCGTGCGTGAGAAGCTGCGCAGTTGCAGCATCAGTAATGTCAGCACCACCACGATGAACAACGGCACCCCGGCTTTCACCGAATTCTGGCCGCGCGCGGAGTCTTCGACCGTGCCGCCGACGTCCAGCAAGTAACCATCCGGCAGTTCGGCGCGCACACCTTCAAGGGTTGGCAGGATTTGCTGGACCAGGGTCGCCGGTTGTTCCTTGCCGTAGATATCGGCGCGCACGGTCACCGTTGGCAGGCGGTTGCGGTGCCAGATGATGCCTTCTTCGAAGCCGTATTCCAGGGTGGCGATCTGCGACAACGCCACGCTTTTGCCGTTGTCGGTCGGCACCGCCAGGCTTGGCAGCAACGACAGCTCGGTGCGCTCATGCACGGTGCCGCGCAGAAGAATCTCGATCAACTCGTTGTCCTCCCGGTACTGGCTGACACTGGAACCGGTGAGCGAGCTTTGCAGGAACTTCGACAGGTTGGCAGTGCTCACGCCAAGGGCGCGTGCGCGGTCCTGGTCGATATTGAGGTAGACGATCTTGCTCGGCTCCTCCCAGTCCAGGTGCACGTTGACCACGTGGGAATTTTCGCGAACCTTGGCCGCCACTTTCCGCGCCAGGGCGCGGACTTCTTCAATGTGCTCGCCGGTCACGCGGAACTGCACCGGGTAACCCACGGGCGGGCCGTTCTCCAGGCGCGTGACCCGCGAGCGCAACTGCGGGAATTGTTCGTTGAGGGTTTCGATCAGCCACGTGCGCAGGCTTTCGCGCTCTTCGATGGTTTTGGCCAACACCACGAACTGCGCAAAACTCGCCGCAGGTAATTGCTGGTCCAACGGCAGGTAGAAGCGCGGCGAGCCGGTGCCGACATAGGCCACGTAGTTGTCGATGCCGGCGTGTTCCTTGAGCAGCGCTTCCAGGCGCTTGACCTGATCGGCGGTGTTGCTCAGGGAAGTGCCTTCGGCCAGTTTCAGGTCGACCATCAGCTCCAGGCGACCGGAGGCCGGGAAGAACTGTTGCGGCACAAAACGAAACAGCGCCACCGAGCCGATAAACAGCAGCAAGGTCAGGACGATCACGGTTTTGCGTCGACGCACGCACCATTCCACCAAACGTCTTACCCGCTGGTAGAAGGGTGTGCCGTAGGGATCAGGCCCGTCAGTACCGTGCTTGGCCGCGTGAATCTTCGCAAGGTCCGGCAGGAGCTTTTCCCCCAGGTACGGCACGAACACCACGGCGGCGACCCACGAGGCCAACAACGCGATCGTGACGACCTGGAAGATCGAGCGGGTGTATTCGCCGGTGCTCGATTGCGCGGTGGCAATCGGCAAGAAACCGGCGGCCGTTATCAGTGTGCCGGTGAGCATCGGGAATGCGGTGCTGGTCCAGGCGAAACTCGCGGCCTTGAGCCGGTCGTAGCCCTGTTCCATTTTGATCGCCATCATTTCCACGGCGATGATGGCATCGTCCACCAGCAGCCCCAGCGCCAATACCAGCGCGCCCAGGGAGATCTTGTGCAAGCCGATGCCGAGGTAATACATGCTGGCAAAGGTCATTGCCAGCACCAGCGGAATCGCCAGCGCCACCACCATGCCGGTGCGCACACCGAGGGAGAAAAAGCTCACCAGCAACACGATGGCCAAGGCTTCGGCCAGTACCTGGACGAATTCGCCGACACTGGTTTTCACCGCTGCCGGTTGGTCCGACACCTTGCGCAGCTCCATACCGGCCGGAAGGTTCTTCTGCAGGCGTGCGAACTCGCCTTCCAGCGCCTTGCCCAGTACCAGGATGTCGCCACCGTCGCGCATGGCCACGGCCAGGCCGATGGCGTCCGCGCCCATGTAGCGCATGCGCGGTGCCGGTGGGTCGTTGAAGCCGCGGTGGATGTCCGCCACGTCGCCAATGCGGAAGGTACGGTCACCGACGCGGATCGGGAAGTTGTGGATCTCGTCCACCGTCTTGAAGTTACCCGACACCCGCAGCTGCACACGTTCGGTCGGGGTTTCGAAGAAGCCGGCGGTGGAGACCGCGTTCTGCTCCTGCAAGGCCTGCTGTACGGCGGCCAATGGCAAGCCAAGGGTGGCCAGCTTGAGGTTGGACAGTTCGATCCAGATCTTCTCGTCCTGTAGGCCGAGTAGTTCGACCTTGCCCACATCCGGCACCCGTTGCAGTTGAATCTGGATGCGGTCGGCGTAGTCCTTGAGCACGGCGTAGTCGAAACCGTCGCCGGTCAGGGCGTAGATATTGCCAAAGGTGGTGCCGAACTCATCGTTGAAAAACGGCCCCTGGATATCCGGCGGCAGGGTCTGGCGGATGTCGCTGATCTTCTTGCGCACCTGGTACCACAGCTCGGGAATCTGCGCCGAGTGCATGGAGTCCCGGGCCATGAAGGTGACCTGGGATTCGCCGGGGCGCGAGAACGACACGATGCGCTCGTACTCGCCGGTCTCCATCAGCTTTTTCTCGATGCGCTCGGTAACCTGGCGCGAGACTTCCTGGGCCGTTGCGCCTGGCCAGTTGGTCTTGATTACCATGGCCTTGAAGGTGAACGGCGGGTCTTCGCTTTGTCCCAGCTTGGTGTAGGACAAGGTGCCGACAACCGCCAGCAGGATCATCAGGAACAGTACGATCTGGCGATTACGCAACGCCCATTCGGAAAGATTGAAACCCATCGGGGACTACTCCTTGGCCGCCAGATTCACCACCCGGTTGGAACGATCCACCGGACGCACTTGCTGGCCCTCATGGAGCACATGCACACCCGCGGCGATCACCCAGTCCGTGGGGCTCAAGCCTTCCAGCACGGGCACGCTTTTCTCGCCGAAGGCGCCGATACGGACCGGGGTGCGTTTGAGGGTGTTGTCCGCCTGCACGCGCCAGACGTAGGAATCGCCGTTTTCTGCACTGAGGGCAGACAGCGGTACCGACAGGGGAATCACGCCGTCGGCTTGTATGAACACACGGGCGCTTTGTCCCAGTTCGGCGGGGACCTTGCCGCCGGTGAACGCGACGCGAGCGGCAAAGGTGCGTGATTTGGGATCGGCGGCCGGCGACAGTTCGCGAATACGCCCGGCGAAACGCTGGTCGGGCTGGCTCCACAATTCGACGGACACCGGCTGGCCGATCTTGAACCGACCGAAACCTTGCTCCGGCAGGCTGATCGACACTTCGCGCTCACCGTCGGTGGCCAGGGTAAACACCGTCTGGCCGGCAGACACCACTTGGCCCACTTCCACCGCGCGCTTGGCGACGACGCCGTCCTGCGGTGCACGCAACGTGGCATAACCGGCCTGGTTGCTCGACACGTCGAATTCGGCCTTGATCTGCTTGAGGCGTGCTTCGCCGGATCGGTAGAGGTTTTCCGAATTGTCGTACTGGGAACGGCTGACCATCTGACGGTCCATCAGGGTCTTGTAGCGGTCACGCTCGGCGCGCACCAGGCTCAGGTTGGCCTCGGCGGCGGCCACTTGGGCGCGGGTAGCTTCCAGTTGCAGGCGCACGTCTTGCGGGTCCAGTTCGGCCAGCGGCTGGTTGGCCTTGACCCGCTCGCCCTCCTCCACCAGGCGCTTGCTGACTTTGCCGCCGATGCGAAAGGCGAGGTCCGGCTCATAGCGCGCACGCACTTCGCCGGGGTAGCTGTCACTCGCCTGCGCCGAAGGCTGCGGTTGCACGACCATGGCCGGGCGGATAACGGTCTGGGCCGCTTCCTCATGGCCGCAGGCGGCCAGAAGAATGGCCAAGCTGACAGGCAACGCAAGGGGCAGGAAAGTGCTGCGCATGCTGAAGGACCTTTCGCAAATGGAGCTAGGAATAATTATACTGGCCGGTATGTTATTAATACCAAACTCGCCAGTCCAGTATTAAAGGTGAAAATGTCCGACAATCCTCTCAACACCAATAGCCCCGGGCGTCCCAAGGACATGGCAAAACGCCAGGCTATCCTCGAAGCCGCGAAAGTCCTGTTTTTGAGCAATGGTTACGCCAGTACCAGCATGGACGCGGTAGCACTGGAGGCCGGCGTGTCGAAGCTGACCGTCTACAGCCACTTCACCGACAAAGAGACCTTGTTCACCGCGGCCGTGGTGGCCACGTGCGAAGAACAACTGCCGGTGATGTACTTCGAGCTGCCCGCCGACATGCCTGTGGAGACGGTGTTGCTGAATATCGCGCGGGGGTTCCATCGGCTTATCAACAGTGAGGAATCGGTGAACCTGCATCGCCTGATGATGACCACCGGCAATCAGGACGTGAAACTCTCCCAGATTTTCTTCGAAGCCGGCCCGATGCGCATGTTGCAGGGCATGGAGCGCCTGTTGAGCAAGATCGACCAGAGCGGCGCGCTGAGCATCGACAAGCCGTTTACGGCGGCCGAGCACTTCTTTTGCCTGCTCAAGGGCACGGCGAATTTCTGCTTGCTGTATGGCTGTGGCGGGCAGCTGAGTGACGAAGCCGCCGAGGCGCATGTGCGGGATGTGGTGGGGTTGTTTATGCGTGCTTATCGGGCCTGAGTATTGCGGTGGCTGGGCGGGCGCTTTCGCGAGCAAGCCCGCTCCCACATTCGACCACATTCCAAAGTTGGAACTCGGTCAAATGTGGGAGCTGGCTTGCTCCCGAAGGCGGCATCAGCCT
>NZ_JANLGL010000193.1:0-10294 GCF_024655625.1 Pseudomonas sp. 18.1.10 | reverse complement strand
ACAGTCTGTCAGTTGATAAAAATGTCGACTGACCCACCGCATTCGCGAGCAAGCCCGCTCCCACACAAGACCCACACAAGCCCGCTCCCACAGGGGATCTCTACTGGGGATTACTCGGCGTTACACAGCGCCAGGCAGTTATCCAGCATACGGTTGGAGAAGCCCCACTCGTTGTCGTACCAGGCGAGCACTTTCAGCAACTTGCCGCTGACCTTGGTGTGATTGGCGTCGAAAATCGACGACAGCGGGTTGTGGTTGAAGTCACTCGAAACCAGCGGCAGGGTGTTGTAGCCGAGGATTTTCGAGTGCTGGCTGGCTTCTTTGAGCAGCGCGTTGACCTGTTCGGCCGTGGCGTCTTTCTTCAACTGCACGGTGAGGTCCACCAGCGACACATTAATCACCGGCACCCGCACGGCCATGCCGGTCAGCTTGCCGGCCAGTTCCGGCAGCACCAGGCCCACCGCTTCGGCGGCGCCGGTCTTGCTCGGGATCATGTTCTGGGTGGCCGAGCGCGCGCGGTACGGGTCGGTGTGGTAGACGTCGGTGAGGTTCTGGTCGTTGGTGTAGGCGTGGATGGTGGTCATCAGGCCGCTTTCGATGCCCAGTTCGCGGTGCAGCACCTGGGCCACCGGCGCCAGGCAGTTGGTGGTGCACGAGGCGTTGGAGATGATCTGGTGGGATTGGCGCAGAATGTCATGGTTCACGCCGTACACCACGGTGGCGTCCGCGCCCTTGGCCGGGGCAGAAATGATCACCTTGCGCGCACCAGCGGTAATATGGGCGGCCGCCTTGTCACGGTCCGTGAACAGGCCGGTGCACTCGAACACCACGTCGATCTTGTGGGCAGCCCACGGCAGTTCGGCCGGGTTGCGAATGGCACTGACGGCAATCCGGTCACCATTGACGGTCAGGCTTTCCTGATCGTGGGCAACCTCTGCTTCGAAAGTGCCATGTACGGTGTCGTATTTGAGCAGGTGGGCGTTGATCGAACTGTCGCCCAGATCGTTGATGGCGACGATCTGCAAATCCTGACGGTAGCCTTGGGTATACAGTGCGCGCAGGACATTACGGCCGATACGGCCAAAACCATTGATTGCGATACGAAGAGTCATTGGAGAGTGCCTGTCGTCGATTTGTTGTAAGAATTACAAGATTATTCGCATAAAAATAGAAAACAAGCCTTTTTAGTGGCAATATTTTGTTCAATCTACAACGAGTGACCTGAATCAACTGGTCCGATGATTTAAACGACACCCTGCCATCCCATGCGTAGCGGGCGTTTGATCAGCATAGACACTCAGGTCGCCACATCCGTTAGCCTGGAGTTCTACACATGCATCCCCGCGTTCTTGAGGTCACCGAACGGCTTATCGCCCGCAGCCGCGCCACCCGCGAGGCTTACCTTGCGCTCATTCGCGGCGCAGCCAGCGACGGTCCGATGCGCGGCAAGCTGCAATGCGCCAACTTCGCCCACGGCGTGGCCGGTTGCGGCACCGAAGACAAAAACAGCCTGCGCATGATGAACGCCGCCAACGTGGCAATTGTTTCGTCATATAACGACATGCTCTCGGCGCACCAGCCGTACGAACATTTCCCCGAACAGATCAAGAAAGCCCTGCGCGAAGTCGGCTCGGTCGGCCAGTTCGCCGGCGGCACGCCCGCCATGTGCGACGGCGTGACCCAAGGCGAGCCCGGCATGGAGCTGAGCCTGCTCAGCCGTGAAGTGATCGCCATGTCCACGGCGGTAGCGCTGTCCCACAACATGTTCGACGCCGCGCTGATGCTGGGCATCTGCGACAAGATCGTCCCCGGCCTGATGATGGGCGCGCTGCGCTACGGCCATCTGCCGATGATCTTTGTGCCAGGCGGGCCAATGCCATCGGGTATCTCCAACAAGCAGAAAGCCGACGTGCGCCAGCGCTACGCCGAAGGCAAGGCGACCCGCGAAGAGCTGCTGGAATCGGAGATGAAGTCCTACCACAGCCCCGGCACCTGCACCTTCTACGGCACCGCCAACACCAACCAGTTGCTGATGGAAGTGATGGGCCTGCACTTGCCCGGCGCGTCGTTCGTCAACCCGTACACGCCGCTGCGTGACGCGCTGACCCGCGAAGCCGCGCACCAGGTCACGCGCCTGACCAAGGCCAGCGGCAACTTCACGCCCATCGGCGAGATCGTTGATGAGAAATCCATCGTCAACTCCATTATTGCCCTCAACGCCACGGGCGGTTCCACCAACCACACGCTGCACATGCCGGCTATCGCCATGTCGGCGGGCATCATCCTCACCTGGGATGACATGGCCGACCTCTCCGAGGTGGTGCCGACCCTGTCCCACGTCTATCCAAACGGCAAGGCCGACATCAACCACTTCCAGGCGGCGGGCGGCATGTCGTTCCTGATCCGCGAGCTGCTCGAAGCAGGCCTGTTGCACGAAGACGTCAACACCGTCGCGGGCAAGGGCCTGAGCCGCTACACCCAGGAACCGTTCCTGGTGGACGGCGAACTGATCTGGCGCGACGGGCCTATCGAAAGCCTCGACGAAACCATCCTGCGCCCGGTCGCTCGTGCGTTCTCCCCGGAAGGCGGTTTGCGCGTGATGGAAGGCAACCTCGGCCGTGGTGTGATGAAGGTGTCGGCCGTGGCCCTTGAGCATCAAATCGTCGAGGCACCGGCGGTGGTGTTCCAGGATCAGCAGGATTTGGCGGACGCCTTCAAGGCCGGCCAGTTGGAAAAAGACTTTGTCGCCGTGATGCGCTTCCAGGGCCCGCGTTCCAATGGCATGCCCGAGCTGCACAAGATGACCCCGTTCCTTGGCGTGTTGCAGGACCGTGGGTTCAAAGTCGCGTTGGTCACAGACGGGCGTATGTCCGGCGCCTCGGGTAAGATCCCCGCCGCGATCCACGTCAACCCCGAAGCCCAGAGCGGCGGGCCACTGGCGCGGGTGCGTGATGGCGATATCATTCGTGTCGATGGCGTGAAAGGCACCTTGGAGCTTAAGGTGGACGCCGAAGAATTTGCAGCGCGCGCGCCTGCCACGGGCCTGTTGGGCAATAACGTGGGGGCCGGTCGCGAGCTGTTTGCATTTATGCGCTTGGCCGCAAGCTCCGCAGAGCAGGGCGCCAGCGCCTTTACCTCTGCCCTGGAGACGCTTAAGTGAAGCTTGCGCTGGTCGGTGATATCGGTGGAACCAACGCGCGGTTTGCGTTGTGGCGGGACCAGGAGCTGCATTCGATCCGCGTGCACGCCACGGCGGATCACGCCAGCCCTGAGGACGCGATCAAGGTTTACCTCAAGGAAGAAGGCCTGCACATCGGCGACATCGGTGCGGTGTGCCTGTCGGTGGCCGGTCCCGTGAGTGGCGATGAATTCAAGTTCACCAACAATCACTGGCGCCTGAGCAAGACGGCGTTTTGCAAGACGTTGCAGGTGGATGAGCTGCTGCTGGTCAATGACTTCTCGGCCATGGCCCTGGGCATGACCCGCCTCAAGCCCGACGAATTCCGGGTGGTCTGCGCAGGCACACCGGAACCGTTGCGCCCGGCCGTGGTGATCGGCCCGGGCACCGGCCTGGGTGTCGGCACCCTGCTGGACTTGGGTGGCGGTCGCTTTGCGGCGCTGCCGGGGGAGGGCGGCCATGTCGACTTGCCCCTGAGCAGCCCGCGTGAAACCCAGCTGTGGCAGCACATCTACTCGGAAATCGGCCACGTCAGCGCCGAAACCGCCTTGAGCGGCGGCGGCTTGCCGCGTCTGTACCGGGCGATTTGCGCGGTGGACGGGCACACGCCGGTGCTGGACACGCCCGAGGCCATCACGGCCGCAGGCCTGGCCGGCGACCCGGTGGCGATGGAAGTGTTGGACCAGTTCAGCATCTGGCTGGGCCGCGTGGCCGGCAACAACGTGCTGACCACCGGCGGGCGCGGCGGTGTGTATATCGTGGGCGGGGTGATACCGAGGTTTGCCGACTTCTTTATTAACAGTGGTTTCGCCAAGAGTTTTTGCGACAAAGGCTGCATGAGTGACTATTTCAAAGGCATTCCGGTGTGGTTGGTGACGGCGCCTTACTCCGGGTTGACTGGGGCTGGGGTCGCGCTCGAACAGGCATTTGCATAGTTAGTTATGGCCTCTTCGCGAGCAAGCCCGCTCCCACATTCGATCGCGTTCCAACTTTGGAATGCAGGCAAATGTGGGAGCGGGCTTGCTCGCGAAAGCGGCCTCAAGAGCAACAAATGACTCAAGCTTGGCCATAACAACAAGGAGGCCCCCGTGAGCGTAATCAGTAAATCCATTCTCCTCGTCGACGACGACCAGGAAATCCGCGAATTGCTGCAAACCTACCTCAGTCGTGCCGGCTTCCAGGTGCGTGGCGTGCCGGACGGCGCAGGCTTCCGCCAGGCGATGAACGAGGCGCCGTGCGACCTGGTCATCCTTGATGTGATGTTGCCCGACGAAGACGGTTTCAGCCTTTGCCGCTGGATCCGCCAGCACCCGCGCCAGGCGCAGGTGCCGATCATCATGCTCACCGCCAGCTCCGACGAAACCGACCGCGTGATCGGCCTGGAACTGGGTGCCGACGATTACATCGGCAAGCCCTTCAGCCCCCGCGAGCTGCAAGCGCGGATCAAGGCGCTGTTGCGTCGTGCCCAGTTCGGCCAGGAGCAACGGGGCAGCAGCGACGTGCTGGTGTTTGATGAATGGCGCCTGGATACGATCAGTCATCGGCTGTTCCACCTCGATGGCGAAGAAGTGATCCTCTCCGGTGCCGACTTTGCCCTGCTCAAGTTGTTTCTCGACCACCCGCAACAGATCCTCGACCGCGACACCATCGGCAACGCCACCCGTGGCCGGGACTTGATGCCGCTGGACCGTATCGTCGACATGGCCGTCAGCCGCCTGCGCCAACGCCTGCGCGATACCGAAAAACCGCCGCGGCTGATCCGCACCGTGCGCGGCAGCGGTTATCAACTGGCAGCCAGCGTGGTTGCCGGCAATGCCCACTGAACCTGTGACTGAGCGCCGCCGGCGCTTCCCGGTGCCGCGCTCGCTGCTGGGGCGCATGCTGCTGCTGACCTTGCTGGTGGTGCTGTTCGCCCAGGCGCTGTCGAGCGTGATCTGGGTCTCGCAATTGCGCGCCACCCAGCTCGAAGGCCTGGTCACCAGCGCCCGCAGCCTGGCGCATTCGATGACCGCCAGCGTGAGTTACTTCCGCTCGTTGCCCGTGGCCTATCGCCCGTTGGTCCTCGACCAATTGCGCAGCATGGGCGGCACGCGGTTTGTCGTGACCCTCAACGACCGGCCGCTGGACATGCAAGTGTTGCCGGAAACCCCGCGCAAGCAGGCGGTGCTGGTGGCGGTGGACGAAGTGCTGCGCCAGACCCTCGGCGCCGACGTGCATATTTCGGTGGAATTTGTCAGCGCCGAAGACCTGCGCATCTTCAATGCCGGCCTCAAGCTCGATGAGCTGCCGCGCTCCTGGGCGCATTACGCACTGACCCTGGAACCGGTGAACCCGCCGGTGCTGGTCACGCAGATCCAGCTCGCGCCCGGCGAATGGCTGTACATCGCCTCGCTGTTGCCCGAACCCTACACCAGCCTTGAAGAACAGGGCCTGCCGTCCCAGCAAGTGTGGTTTATCGTGCTCACCAGTGGCTTTTTGCTGCTGTTCATCGGCCTGCTGGTGCACTGGCAAAGCCGCCCGCTCAAGCGTCTGGCACGGGCCGCGCGGGACATGTCCCTGGGCGCCGACGTCGAGCCGGTGGCCGAAGGCGGCGGCAGCGAAGTGGAGGAAGTGGGCCGCGCCTTCAACGCCATGCGTGAACGCATCAGCCGTTACCTGACCGAACGCAGCCAATTGTTCAGCGCGATTTCCCACGACCTGCGCACCCCGATCACCCGCCTGCGCCTGCGCGTGGAGCTGCTCGAAGACGACAACCTGCAAGCCAAGTTCGGCCGCGACCTGGATGAATTGGAGCTGCTGGTCAAAGGCGCGCTGCAATGCGTGAAAGACACCGACATCCACGAAAACATCGAACCCGTGGACCTCAACCACGTCCTCGAGTGCCTGGTGGAGCCGTACCTGGCGCCCAACGGCAACGGCCGCGTGACCCAGCACGGCCGCGCGCTGACCACCTACCCGGGCAAACCGCTGGCGCTCAAGCGCTGCATCGGCAACCTGATCGACAACGCCTTGAAGTACGGGCAGAACGCCCATTTGCACATCGAGGACGATGGCGCGCAGTTCATCCTGCATGTGGATGACGAAGGCCCGGGCGTGCCGGAGCAGCGCTTGGAGCAGGTGTTCGAACCGCATTTCCGCCTGGCCGGGCAGCAGCAGGGGTATGGGTTGGGGCTGGGGATTGCGCGCAATATTGCCCATAGTCATGGGGGCGAGGTGAGTTTGCAGAATTTGCGTGA
This sequence comes from Pseudomonas sp. 18.1.10, assembly GCF_024655625.1. Lineage (NCBI taxonomy): Bacteria > Pseudomonadati > Pseudomonadota > Gammaproteobacteria > Pseudomonadales > Pseudomonadaceae > Pseudomonas > Pseudomonas sp. 18.1.10. The sequence goes on along the minus strand of NZ_JANLGL010000193.1, from coordinate 3,880 downwards.
GGGTGGATTGCGAGTCACCCTACAACTGCCCCGGGGCCTGGACTAAAGAACGCCGCAGATAAAAATGTGGGAGCGCGCTTGTGTGGGAGCGGGCTTGCTCGCGAAAGCGGACGGTCAGTCACTAAATTTGTAACTGAACCACCGCATTCGCGAGCAAGCCCGCTCCCACATTTTTGATCCCTGTTGGGTCAGATGCTTTGACGCAGTCTGGCCAGGTCTCTCAGGGGCGGTGCACCAAACAACCGGCTGTATTCCCGGCTGAACTGCGACGGGCTTTCATACCCCACCCGATACCCCGCCGCCGACGCTTCCAGCCCTTCGGCAATCATCAGCCGCCGCGCTTCCTGCAAGCGCAACTGCTTCTGATATTGCAGCGGGCTCATCGCGGTAATCGCCTTGAACCGGTGGTGCAAGGTCGAGACGCTGAGGTTCACTTCCTTGGCCAGGTCATCAATGCGTAGCGGTTGTTCGTAGTTGCCGTTCAACCAGGTGATCGCCTGGCTGACACGATGGCTCTGACTGTTGGCCACGGCAATTTCATACAGCCGATAGCCCTGCGGCCCACGCAACAAGCGGTAGAGGATCTCCCGGTTTATCAACGGCGCGAGCATGGCGATGTCTTTGGGTGTATCCAGCAGGCGCGACAGGCGCAGCACCGCGTCCAGCAATTGGTGGTCGATGCGATCCACATACATGCCACGGGATGTCGGCCGCGACGGCACGCCCATCGGCCCGGCTTCGGCGATCAGCGCGGTGAGTTGCGCCGGATCGATATTGATCCGTACCGACAGGTTCGGGTCTTCAGGCGTGGCATCAATGATGCGCCCGGCCACGGGCATGGCGACCGAGAACACCAGGTAGTTGAGGGGGTCGTAGGCGAAGATCTCGTCGGCCAGGCGCACTTCCTTGCTGCCACTGGCGAGGATGCACAGGGCCGGCTCTACCAGCACCGGCATGAAATCGCGCGGCGTGTTGTGGCGGTTCAGGTACAGCGAGGTGATTGCGGTGCCGTAGGAGCCGTCCTCCCACGTGTGGCGGTGCACGATGCTGGCCAGTTCGGCGCGCTGTTTTTCCATCTCGGCATCGAGGGGAACGGGCTGATGTTCAGGCGACGACATGGGTGGGCCTCTACACGCTTTTTTGATGGGCTCAGCTTAGCGGCGGGTTGCGCAAAAGTGTTACGTCGATCCTGCACAATCCTTGCCTGATCCTGCGATAAGTCGTGAATCAGGCAAGTGCGCGGCCTGTCATCTGCCTGAAACACTGCGTCTGTGCCTGCGATACATCCAGCGGGCGAGACGCCTTGTTTACGCTTCTCGCAGGATTGTGCAATAAGCCGGCAGGAATCGACTAACCGCGCCCGGCCCCGCGCCGTTATCTTTGATCCTGTGGCAACACGCCCCACAGTGCTTGCCGAGCATCACTTCTCAACGGGAGAGTCGAACATGTCCACCCCCATTCCCGCGAGCCATATGGCCTTTATCCGCGCCCGCAGCGGGTGCAGCACCGAACTGGGTGCACGCTTGAGCAGTTTGATCGAACCGGGTCGCCAGGCTCAGGGCTGCCTGCAATTTTCGTTGCAGCAGTCCCAGGTAGACGCCGATGTGTGGCTGGTCTCGGGTTTCTGGAGCAGCGAGCAGGCGATGAGCGTCTACTTCAACTCGCCGGCCTTGATGATCTTCACCGAGCTGTTGAACGACATGGTCATCCGCAGCATGGATTTCCAGACCTTCACCGATGCATCCGCCGCTCATGCCTATGGTGAGTACCTGCAACTGGCCGGTTAGGGTTTAGAATGGCCGACTTCCCATTGGCCAGGACCTGCAACATGGCACGTAAAGAATTTGCCCACCACGAAGCCGTTTCCGCCGTAGTGCCGGGAGAGGGTGGCTACAGTGCCGCCGTCGCCGTGAAGGCACTGGATGGCATGGGCGCACCGCGCTTCCACAAGATCCTTGATGGACAGAAGTTCAAGACGGCGTCCGATGCCGATGATGCGGCTGCGTTGCAGTTGGAGCGGTTGGTCGACGTTGACGAAGAAGGTCAGTTGACCTGGGCGCCTGCCACAGCCTAACCAACACCACCGATCCAAATGTGGGAGAGGGTTTGTGTGGGAGCGGCGGTGCGACGATTCGACTTGCTCGCGAATGCAGTCTGTCAGTTGATATAGATGTCGACTGATACACCGCCTTCGCGAGCAAGCCCGCTCCCACAGTTTTGATCGCATTTCAGTCAGGGTTTCGGGGCACCTGGGCGGTACATCTTGAACAAGGCTTCCGGGCCCAACTGGAAGTAATCCGCCGGCCCACCACCCCGCAAAATCGGCTCCGCCGCTGCTGTGTCATAGACGCCATCCTTGAGCAACCACTTGGCAATATGCACCGCCACCACCTCGCCGAGCACCAGCCAACTCGGCACCAATTCCTTGTCGGCCCGTTGCAGCTGGATAATCTGCGTTACCTTGCATTCAAACGACACCGGGCTCTCGCCCACCCGTGGCACCTGGATGACCTTCGACGCCACCGGCGTCAGCCCGGCCAGTTCGAATTCGTTCACGTCAGGCGATACCGCCGCGCAACTCTGGTTCATCTGCTCGGCCAGCGGGCGGGTCGCCAGGTTCCACACAAACTCGCCGGTCTGTTCGATATTGTTCAGGCTGTCTTTGCGCCCGACACTGGAAAAACCAATGATCGGCGGAATGTAGTTGAACGCATTGAAAAAGCTGTAGGGCGCCAGGTTCAGGCGGCCGTCACGGTCGTGGGAAGAAATCCAACCAATGGGCCGCGGGCCGACGATGGCGTTGAACGGGTCATGGGGCAGGCCGTGGCCGTTGGCGGGTTCGTAGAAATGAATATCGTCGGGCATGGCCGGGGTTCCTGCGATCGGGTGCAATGAGGCGCCCATACTGCAAGGCGTGGCGGAGAATTTCCATCGGCGATATGGAATTTTCATACGGCGCCCACCTATTTTTCACAGCTCCCCGTTCAGTCTGCGCGCAATTGAATGACTGCGCCTCGGAGCCTTCCACCCCATGAATAAACTTCCTCAGATCACCCTGGCGTTCTGGGTCATGAAAATCTGCGCAACGACCCTGGGCGAAACCGCCGGGGATTTGCTGTCGATGACCCTGAATGTCGGCTATGCCCTCAGCTCGATGATCCTCATCAGCGTGTTTCTCGTCACCCTGCTGACACAACTCTGGTCGAAAACCTACAACCCGGTGCTGTACTGGATCGTGATCCTCTCCACCAGCACGGCCGGCACCACCATGTCGGACTTTATGGACCGCACCCTGGGCCTGGGTTACGCCACGGGGTCGATGATCCTGATTGTGATCCTGATGATTATTTTCGCGATGTGGCACCTCAGCGGCGATTCGCTGAACGTGAACAAGGTGCAGACCTTTCGCGGGGAATTGTTCTACTGGATGGCGATTCTGTTTTCCAACACCCTGGGCACCGCATTGGGCGACTTCCTGGCGGACGATTCGGGGCTGGGTTTTGCCGGCGGCGCGTTGTTGATCGGCTCGACCATTGCTGTGGTCGTGGCGCTCAAGTACTTCACGCAGATCTCGTCGGTGTTGTTGTTCTGGGTCGCGTTCGTGCTGACCCGGCCGTTTGGCGCAACACTGGGGGACTTCCTCACCAAACCCCATGAAAAGGGCGGGCTGGATTTCGGCACGATTGGCTCGTCAGCGGTGCTGGCGGCGGTGTTGGTGGTGATGATTGCGGGGGCGTCGTATGCGCAGCGGCGGTATGGGCGTGACCGCATTAGACAGGCGACACAAAACTAAATGTGGGAGCTGGCTTGTGTGGGAGCGGGCTTGCTCGCGAAGGCGGCGTGTCAGTCGACATCTTTATCAACTGACAGAGTGCATTCG
>NZ_JANLGL010000192.1:0-10315 GCF_024655625.1 Pseudomonas sp. 18.1.10 | reverse complement strand
GCGGTGTACCAGTCAAAGATGTTCTAACTGACCCACCGCCTTCGCGAGCAAGCCCGCTCCCACAGGGTCAACGCAAAACTGGCAAGCTGGTAGTGGACTTGATCTCCGACAACGCCACAATCGAATTGACCTCCTGAATCCCCGGCACCATCGACAACTTCTCAAAGAAAAACCGCTCGTACGCCTCGATATCCGCCGTGACGATACGCAGCAGAAAATCCACCGCCCCCATCAGCACATAACACTCCAATACTTCCGGAAACCCGCGAATCGCGTCGGTGAATTCGGTGAAGTTGGAACGGCCGTGGGCGTTGAGTTTGACCTCGGCGAAAATCTGCGTGTTGAGGCCGATCTTTTTGCGATCCAGCAGCGTCACCTGCGCGCGAATCACGCCCTCTTCCTTGAGCCGCTGGATGCGCCGCCAGCACGGCGACTGGGACAGGCCGACCTGTTCGGCAATCTGCGCGCTGGAGAGCGAGGCGTCCTCCTGCAGCAAGGCCAGGATGCGGCGGTCGTAGGCGTCCAGCTCACTGTGCATATAAATACCTTGTATGGCGCTTATCTTGAATTGAATGATTCGGTATTTCGAATTACAGGCTCATTTTAGATAAGAAATCTCCGTTGGCGAATGTAAAAATTTCTCCAGTCGAATCTGGAGAATTCCCATGCACGCCGTCGAAACCACCCACTCTGTTACCCGCGTCGATGCGTGGGCCGTCAACAGCGCCCATTGCCAGGCGCATTACCAGATCGTCGCCGAGGCGGAACCGGATGTGCTGTGCCGGGTGCTCAACTATTTCGCCCTGCAATTCCTCACCCCCCAGCAGGTGACAGTGAACCGCGAACACGACCTGCTGATGATCGACATCACCCTGGACGGCCTGAGTTGGCACCGTGCCCAGGTGATCGGTGAAAAGATTCGAAACCTGATCAGTGTGTGCTCGCTGGAACTGTGGCCGGCTGATGCCGTGCGGGCTGGGGCGATGGTGGTGGCGGCTCAGTAAAAGTCTGCAATACACCCTGGGAGGCAGATTTTTCGGGGCTGACTAGCCTGGGAGTACGTCCAACACCTCCCAGGAAACCCTTGATGCCTGCTGATAAACGCTTGGAATTGCAGCTGTTGTTGCCGCCCCTGATCGACGCGGGGCTGGTGACTGCCGATATGGCAAAGCGCCTGTCTGCGCTTGCGACCAGCAACACCCTGCATCCCCTGGAAAGCATCGCCGCCCTGGGCCCCTCGCTGGAGCGCTTGACCCAGTGGCTGGCCGGACATGCCAGGCAAGCGTATTGGCGCATCGACCCGCTGAAGATCGACGTGGCGACCGTCGTGCCGTTGATGTCCCACGCCTTCGCCCAACGCCACGCCATTCTTGCCGTGGCGGTGGATGCGCACACCGTCACCATCGCCAGCGCCCAGCCGTTCGTCAGCAGCTGGGAAGCGGGGTTGGCCCAGGTTCTCAAGCGCTCGATCACGCGCGTGGTGGCCAACCCCCAGGACATCCAGCGCTGCATCGGCGAGTTTTATCGGCTGGCGAAGTCCGTCAGCGGCGCCGATCAAAAGATGACGGCACCGGGCCCTTTCGAACTGCTCAACCTCAACGCCAGCGACCAGGAGCCCGACGCCAACGACGCCCATATCGTCAATATCGTCGACTGGCTGTTGCAGTACGCCTTTGCCCAGCGCGCCAGCGATATCCACATGGAACCGGGCCGCGAGCAGGGCCGCGTGCGCTTTCGCATCGATGGGCTGCTGCACGACGTCTACCAATTTCCGCAGCAGGTGACGATGGCGGTCGTCAGCCGCCTGAAAAGCCTGGGCCGGATGAACGTGGCGGAGAAGCGCAAACCCCAGGACGGTCGGGTCAAAACCAAAAGCCCAACCGGCACCGAGGTTGAATTGCGCCTCTCGACGCTGCCCACCGCGTTTGGCGAAAAGCTGGTGATGCGGATTTTCGACCCGCAGGTGCTGCTCAAGGACTTCGACCAGTTGGGCTTATCCAGCGAGGACCAACGGCGCTGGCACACCATGACGCGCCAGGCCCACGGCATCATCCTGGTCACCGGCCCTACCGGCTCCGGCAAGACCAGCACGCTCTACACCACGCTCAAGCAACTGGCGACCCGTGAGGTCAACCTGTGCACGGTGGAAGACCCTATCGAGATGGTCGAACCGGCGTTCAACCAGATGCAGGTGCAGCACAATATCGACCTGACCTTCGCCAGCGGCATCCGCGCACTGCTGCGCCAGGACCCGGACATCATCATGATCGGCGAGATCCGCGACCAGGAAACCGCCGAAATGGCAATCCAGGCGGCACTGACCGGGCACCTGGTGCTGGCCACCCTGCACACCAACGACGCACCCAGTGCGGTCGCCCGTTTACAGGAGCTGGGAATTGCTCATTATTTGATCAGGGCTACCCTTATAGGAGTGATGGCGCAACGCTTGGTAAGGCTGTTGTGCCCCCACTGCAAACGCATGTGCGAAGGCGCCCATGAGGCCGTAGGCTGCGGGGAATGTCGAAACAGTGGTTACCGGGGACGTGCCGGCGTCTACGAAATCATGGTGCTGGACGACAACCTCAAGGCGTTGATAACCCCCGGCGCCGACGTGCAGGCCCTGCGCCAGAGCGCGCTGGCCCAAGGCATGTGCAGCCTGCGCATGGCCGCCACGGAAAAGGCCAACGCCGGCCTGACAACGGTGGCCGAAGTGTTGCGGGTCACCCCCGGGGATTCAGAAACAAATCCTTTGTATTGTTGCGGCGTGAAACCGTTTTTATCAGTGGCAACATCGTTACACTCCGCTCACTGACAACATCGGATAGGGAATCGCTATGCAGATCGGAACCGTACTGCTTATTTTCGTGGGCTTGGCCGTGGCCTTGCTCATCATGGGCTTCAAGGTAGTGCCCCAGGGCTACCAGTGGACGGTCGAGCGTTTCGGCCGCTACACCAACACCCTCAAGCCCGGCCTGAACATCATCATCCCGGTCATGGACCGCATCGGTCGCAAGATCAACGTGATGGAAAGCGTGCTGGATATCCCGCCACAGGAAGTCATCACCGCCGACAACGCCACCGTGCAGATCGACGCCGTGTGCTTCTTCCAGGTGGTCAATACCGCCCAGGCCGCCTACGAGGTCAACAACCTCGAACACGCCATTCGCAACCTGCTGCAAACCAACATCCGTACCGTCCTCGGCTCCATGGAGCTGGATGCGATGCTCAGCCAGCGTGACGGCATCAACGAGAAACTGCTGCGTACCGTCGATGAAGCCACCGCGCCATGGGGCATCAAGATCACCCGGATCGAGATCAAGGACATCAGCCCGCCCGCGGACCTGATGGCCGCCATGTCCGGCCAGATGAAAGCCGAGCGGATCAAGCGTGCACAGATCCTCGAAGCCGAAGGCCTGCGGGCGTCTGCGATCCTGACGGCCGAAGGCAAGAAGCAGGCGCAGATCCTCGAGGCCGAAGGCAGCCGCCAGGCGGCGTTCCTCGAATCCGAAGCCCGTGAGCGTCAGGCCGAAGCTGAAGCGCGCGCGACTCAAGTGGTGTCGGAGGCAATTGCTTCGGGCAACGTGCAGGCGGTCAACTATTTCGTCGCGCAAAAATACATCGACGCCCTGGGCAAACTGGCATCGGCCAACAACAGCAAGGTGATCCTGATGCCGCTGGAAGCCAGCCAGGTGATCGGCGCGGTCGGCGGCATCGGCGAGATCGTCAAGGCGACCTTCGACAGCAAGAAAGGCTGAGGCGACCACCATGTGGGATTTCCTGCAGCATCTGTCGTTTTGGGATTGGCTGGCACTGGGCACGGTGCTGCTGATTCTTGAGGTCTTTGGTGCCGGCGGTTACCTGTTGTGGATGGGTATCGCAGCGGCGGCCGTGGGTGTAATCAAGTTTCTGGTGCCCTCCCTGGGGCTGGAATGGCAATTGCTGCTGTTCGCGGTGCTGTCGTTACTAACGGCAGTGGGCTGGTGGAAGCGTCTGCGCAGCAGCGCCAAGCCCAGCGACCAGCCAGGGCTGAATGAGCGGGGCTCGGAGCTGATCGGGCGCATCTTCGTGGTGCATCAGCCGATTATCGATGGCCGGGGCAAGGTCAAAGTCGGCGATGGCGTGTGGATGGTGACCGGCCCTGACAGCCCTGCAGGCGTTCAAGTCCGGGTGGTTGGCCAGGATGGGGTGATTTTGAAGGTTGAAACTGTTTAGTCACTGATGGAACTCGGGAGGGCTGACTACAATCATAAAGTACAGATAACCACCCGGAGTCACCCATCATGCGTCTCAAATATGCTGTCGCAACCCTCGCTGTGCTTTCCCTTCCTGTCGGTTCAGCCATGGCCGACAGTTTCTGGCGCAATGTCATCTCGTCGGGCGCCACTACCGGCTCGACGTACCTGACCTTCAAGGACCACAAGCTGGTGGTCGCTGCGCAAGATGACGCGGGCAGTTTTGTGGCCAGCGACGGCGGCATCCGCGGCCCTTACCTGGAAGCCGCAATGCAGAAAGTCCGCGCCGACAACCCTGGCCTGCAGGCCACGGACATGGAACTGGCCAACGCCATTCTGGCGAAAAACGCCGTCACCGAGTAACACTCGGCCGATAAAAAATGCCGCTTTTAAGCGGCATTTTTGTATTCGTTCTTACAGCCATCAGCGCTGATAACTACACATACATTCTGCTTTTCCCGAATTGATCGAGACAGGTCCTGTCGTGACAGGCATGGGCCAGATCACAAGCTATGGGTTCCTTTTATACAAAGCGAATCACCGCCCATGCAAAAGCTTGTCTACGCAATACTTCTCGCTACATTCACAACCTCCCACGCTCAAGCAGAAAGCTGGTACGGGTCGGCAAAACTCAACAGCGCCCGCCAGAACCTCTCTAGCGCGTTGCTGACCAGCCCCCGCGTTACCGAACGAGTGCAAGCCCCCGATAGCACCAAGTCACTCGTCGCCTCGTTTGCAGTGGGTTATGCCTTTACCGATGGCTGGCGCGTGGAAGGGGAATACACGATGCCAAACAGATCCGCGTTCAACTCCTACTGGGCGCCCTTCAATGCCAACGTCAACAAGCTGCAGGTCAATAGCCAGCGCTTGATGCTCAATGGCTACAAAGATATCCCGATCAACCATTGGCTTTCGTTCTACGGCATGGCCGGGATGGGGGTGGCACGGGTTGAAGCCGAGGGCTACCAAACCGTTGATACCCGCCGTTTCGCCAATAACCGCCAGCATAATTTCGCCTACAGCGTGGGCATGGGCCTGGAGGCCAAGGCCAGCGAACAACTCACCCTGGGCGCCGGCTACCGATACATCGCCATGGGCGATGTAGAAACCGGCTACAACACCTTCGCCAACCGAATAAATGCCCGGGATGAACAGCTCAAAGGCAAACTCAAGGAGCAAAATGTGTTTCTGGAGGCACGTTTGTCCTTCTGACGCGCAACAGAGAATGCCGCTCATAAAGCGGCATTTTTCGCCTTCATCATGACGATTCATTCACGGGCGACAGGCTATATTCAGTCGAGCCGTGCAACCATGCCGGTTCTGATACGCCTTTTCTCATCGCCAATCTGAAACGGATGCCTTCGTCGTCATGAGCCAACAGCCCTTCCTGCCGTTCTCCAAACCCACCATCGACGAAGCCACTATCTCGGCAGTCGGCGATGTACTGCGCTCGGGCTGGATCACCAGCGGGCCGAAAGTGCAGGCATTCGAAGCCCAGCTGTCGGAATATTTTGGCGGCCGGCCGGTGCGCACGTTCAACTCGGGCACCTGCACCATGGAGATTGCCCTGCGCATCGCCGGGGTCGGCCCGGGTGATGAAGTCATCACCACGCCGATCTCCTGGGTCGCCACGGCCAATGTGATTCTGGAAGTGGGTGCTACACCGGTGTTTGCCGATATCGACCCGGTCACCCGCAATATCGACCTGGCCCAGGTCGAAGCGGCGATCACGCCGCGCACCAAGGCGATCATCCCGGTTTACCTGGCTGGTCTGCCGCTGGACATGCCGATGCTTTACGCACTGGCCAACAAGTACAAGCTGCGTATCGTCGAAGACGCCGCCCAGGCCTTGGGCTCCAGTTGGGATGGCGAACGCATCGGCGCCACCGGGGATTTCGTGTCGTTCAGCTTCCAGGCAAACAAGAACATCACCTCTTCCGAGGGCGGCTGCCTGGTATTGAACAATGCCGAAGAAGCGCGCCTCGCCGAGAAGTACCGCCTGCAAGGCGTGACGCGTACCGGCTTCGACGGCCTGGATGTGGATGTGTTGGGCGGCAAGTTCAACATGACCGATATCGCGGCGGCCATCGGCCTGGGGCAGTTTGCCCATATCGAGAAGATCACCGCCCATCGCCAGAACCTGGCGCGGCACTATTTCAAATGCTTCGGCAGCGACTTTGAAGAGACATACGGCGCGCAACTGCCGCCGGCGGATTTCGAAAACAGCAACTGGCACCTGTTCCAACTGGTGCTGCCGGAGCGTCAGGACGGCCTGCCGGCCCGCGCCACGTTCATGGAGCAGATGCAGGCCCATGGCGTCGGCATTGGCTATCACTACCCGCCGATCCACCTGCTCAGTCTTTATCGGGCACAGGGGTTCAAGGAAGGCATGTTCCCGGTGGCGGAAAAGGTGGGGCGTTTGATCGTGTCGTTGCCGATGTTCACGGCCATGACAGAGGCGGATGTGGAGCGTTCGGTGGCGGCAGTCAAGGCCGTACTGAAAGCGGCCTGAAAAATCGGGCTTACCCCAATCAAATGTGGGAGCTGGCTTGCCTGCGATGGCATCACTGAGGTGTAACTGATACACCGAGCTGTCTGCATCGCAGGCAAGCCAGCTCCCACACTGATTTGTATTGTTGCAACTCTTTGCGTTTACTCGCCGATAGCGGCTTTGTAGCCAGCAGCATCCAGCAATTTTTCCAGATCAGCCGGGTTGCTTGGCTTGAGCTTGAAGATCCACGCACCGTACGGGTCGGAGTTCAACAGCTCAGGGCTGGCGCTCAGCTCTTCGTTGACGGCAATCACTTCGCCAGCAACGGGTGCATAAATATCCGAAGCAGCCTTCACCGACTCAACCACGCCCGCCTGGCCTTCAGCCTCGAACTGGGCGCCGACTTCCGCCAGCTCGACAAACACCACATCACCCAACGCTTCCTGGGCATGGTCGGAGATACCCACGGTCACGGTGCCGTCAGCTTCCAGACGGGCCCATTCGTGACTTTCGGCAAAACGCAGGTCGGCAGGGATATCGCTCATAGTCTGTGTCCTCAAGAAATAATGTCAGCGGCCTTCGGCCTGCCGGAAATAGGTTAGATCAAAGTTTTGCCATGGCGCACGAAGGTCGGCTTGACCACTCGAACCGGATACCACTTGCCGCGGATTTCCACTTCAGCCCGATCGGCCGTCGCCGTCGGTACACGCGCCAGGGCAATGGATTTACTCAACGTAGGAGAGAAACTACCACTGGTGATCTCTCCTTCGCCAACATTGGCGATACGAACCACCTGGTGAGCGCGTAAAACCCCGCGTTCTTCCAGCACCAGCCCGACCAATTTGAACTGCACACCGGCCGCCAATTCGGCCTCCAGCGCGGCGCGGCCAATGAAATTACGTCCGGCAGGCTCCCAGGCAATGCTCCAGGCCATGTTGGCGGCGAGCGGGGAAACGTCCTGGTGGATGTCCTGGCCGTACAGGTTCATGCCGGCCTCAAGGCGCAGGGTATCGCGGGCACCGAGGCCGATGGGGGAAATGCCGGCGCCCACCAGGTCGTTGAAAAAACCCGGGGCCTGATCGGCCGGCAATACAATCTCCAGGCCGTCTTCGCCGGTATAACCGGTGCGGGCGATAAACCAATCGCCATCGGCCAGGCCTTCGAAAGGCTTGAGCTGGTGAATCAGGGCGCTGCGGGACTGGGTAACCAGTTCGGCGATCTTCTGCCGGGCGTGGGGGCCCTGGATGGCGAGCATGGCCAACTCGGGCCGCTCATGCAGTTGCACCTGGAAGCTGCCCAGTTGCGCCTGCATCCAGGCCATGTCCTGGTCGCGAGTAGCGGCGTTGACCACCAGCCGGTAACCCGCTTCGGTGCGGTAGACGATCATGTCGTCCACCACGCCGCCCTTGTCGTTGAGCATGGCGCTGTACAACGCACGGCCGCAGCCATGCAGACGTTCGACATCATTGGCCAGCAGGTGCTGGAGCCAGTCCTTGGCCTGGGGGCCGGTGACATCGATCACGGTCATATGAGATACATCGAACACCCCGCAGTCGCGTCGCACCTGATGGTGTTCTTCAACTTGCGAGCCGTAATGCAGAGGCATATCCCAACCGCCAAAATCGACCATTTTCGCGCCGAGGGCGAGATGCAGGTCATACAGAGGCGTACGCTGTCCCATCGGTTTCTCCTTCCGGGCTTGGCGAAGGTGCGCAGCGTTGCCATGCGCGCTGAAAGCCCCGATTTACAAGGCCTGTAGCGACATACAGCAACCCGACCAGAAAGGCGGAGCGCACCGAATGCCGCGCATTGTAGCCGCAAGCCGAGGGACTGGCACCTAAGCGATTTGTCGGGCCGAGCGGCGAATCAAGCCGATCACCGGCAGCAGGCCGACCAACACCAGCGTCAGTGCCGGCAATGACGCCCGCGCCCATTCGCCTTCGCTGGTCATTTCAAAGATCCGTACCGCCAGTGTGTCCCAGCCAAACGGGCGCATCAGCAAGGTTGCGGGCATTTCCTTGAGCACGTCGACAAACACCAGCAATGCCGCGCTCAGCGTCCCCGGCAGCAACAACGGCAGATACACTTTGCAAAACAGTCGCGGCCCACTCACCCCAAGGCTGCGGGCAGCTTCCGGCAACGACGGGCGGATGCGCGCCAGGCTGTTTTCCAGCGGCCCATAGGCCACAGCCAGAAAACGCACCAGATAGGCCAGCACCAGCGCCGACAGGCTGCCCAGCAGCAATGGCTTGCCCGCACCGCCCAACCAGCCGGACAGCGGCACCACCAGTTCGCGGTCCAGGTAGCTGAACGCCAACATGATCGACACCGCCAGCACCGAACCCGGCAAGGCGTAGCCGACGTTGGCCAGGCTGATGCCGGAGCGGATCGCCCGGGTCGGCGCCAGGCGGTTGGCAAACGCCAGCACCAGCGCCACGCTGACCGTGATCAGCGCCGCGATACCGCCCAGGTAAAGGGTATGCACGATCAGGCCCGAATAGCGCTCATCCAGGTCGAAACGACCACGCTGCCAGAACCAGGCCACCAGTTGCAGCATCGGGATGACAAACGCACAGGCAAACACCAACCCACACCAACTGCTGGCCGCTGCGGCCTTGAACCCGCGCAGGTGATACAGCGCCTGGCCCCGTGGCCGCTCGTTGCTCGGCCGGCTGGCGCCCCGGGCACGGCGCTCGCCGTACAGCACCAGCATCACCACCAGCAGCAACAGGCTGGCCAACTGCGCCGCACTCGACAGGCTGAAAAAGCCGTACCAGGTTTTATAAATGGCGGTGGTGAAGGTGTCGAAGTTGAACACCGAGACCGCGCCGAAATCCGCCAGGGTCTCCATCAGCGCCAACGCCACGCCCGCCCCGATCGCCGGCCGCGCCATGGGCAGGGCGACGCGCCAGAACGCTTGCCAGGGCGATTGCCCCAGTACCCGCGCCGCTTCCATCAACCCTTTGCCCTGGGCGAGGAACGCGGTGCGCGCCAGCAGGTAGACGTAGGGATAGAACACCAGCACCAGGACGATAATCACGCCGCTGGTGGACCGCACGCGCGGCAGGCGCAAGCCGCTGCCGAACCATTCGCGCAAGAGGGTTTGCACCGGGCCGGCGAAGTCCAGCAGGCCGACAAACACAAAGGCCAGCACATAGGCCGGAATCGCGAAGGGCAGCATCAGCGCCCAATCCAGCCAACGCCTTCCGGGGAATTCGCAGAGGCTGGTGAGCCAGGCCAGGCTCACGCCAAGCAAGGTCACGCCGACACCCACGCCGAGCACCAGGGTCAGGGTGTTGCCCAGCAGGCGCGGCATCTGGGTTTCCCAAAGGTGGGACCAGATTTGCGCATCGATGCTTTGCCAGGACAGCAACAGCACGCTCAACGGCAACAGCACCAGGGCGGCGACGGTGAAGACCGGCAGGTACCAGCGGCGTTGGGCGGGGTGGGCCAAAGTCAGTTCTCAGTGGATGAATATTTTGAAGTCGACGCTAACCAATGTGGGAGCTGGCTTGCCTGCGATGCAGGCACCTCGGTGTATCAGTGATACCGAGGTGATGCTATCGCACGCAAACCACCTCCCACATTTGAA
>NZ_JANLGL010000191.1:5549-10357 GCF_024655625.1 Pseudomonas sp. 18.1.10 | reverse complement strand
TCAGTCAACAGATTCATTGGCTGATCCACCGCATTCGCGAGCAAGCCCGCTCCCACATTTTTTGACTGTGTTTCAGTGCCCGCCCTCAACAAAAATCACCAGTGCTAAATCCACTCACCGCTGCTACGTTTAATCCTGAAGTGCAGGAACGTCATGACGCCGACTTTTTTTCGTCACAACGGCACTTTAGGCTGGTGATGCAGGTCATTTACCTGCAACCGCTTTTAATTAAACAAGGAGCCCACCATGGACGACTACCAGGAAGAACTGCTTGAGTTCAGTGCGATCGAGTTGGACCCGCTGGAACCCGCAGACGACGCCACCGAGCTGTAACCCCGACTTCAGGCGGAATGCCGCTGACTGCGGCGAAATTCCCCTGGGGTCTGGTTGTTCCACCGCCTGAACGCCCGTTGAAACGCCTGGGCCGAGGCAAAGCCGAGCAAGTAGGCGATTTCGCCGAACGCCAACTCCGTGTCGCGAATGTAGGTCATGGCCAGGTCGCGGCGGGTGTCGTTGAGAATCGCGCGGAACTGAGTGCCTTCTTCGGCCAGCTTGCGGCGCAGCGTCCAGGTCGGCAGCTTCAAGCGTGCCGCCACTTCTTCCAGGTCGGGTTCCCGGCCGCCATTGAGCATCGGCCCGAGCAGCCGGGTAATGCGCTCGCGCAGGCTGCGGGTGCGGGTCAACTGCTCCAATTCCCGTTCACACAGTTGCAACAACAAGTGCCAGGTGCTGGGGCAATGCTGTGGATTGCGCAGGGCCAGGGTCTGTTGGTTCAGGCGCAGCTGGTTGGATTCGGCACCAAACTGGATCGGACCATCGCCCAACATGCTGTAGGCGTCGGCGTAGTCCGGCGCGGCAAACTCGATTTCGATACGTTGCGCCTGCACGGGATGCTGGGCCAGGCCGGACAATTGGTGCAGCCAGCCGGCGATGATCGAGTCCACCACAAAGCGGTTGTAGGCGTTGTAGGGGCTGATGGAATAGAACCGCAGCCAGGCGCCCGCGGCATCCTCATGAAAACTCGACTGCCCTCGATAGTTGGAGCCGTACAGCGCTTCGAAGCGCGTCAGCGTGCGTGCGGCTTCCCGTACGTTGGGCGCCTGGGCGGCGGTGACGCCGGCGAGCCCGGCCTGGCTCAAGCGGCTCAGTTGGCCCATGCGCAGGCCCAGGCCCGGCTCACCGGTGAGCTGGATGGCCGCATGGCCCAGGCGCATATAACGCGGGATGGATAAGCGCGCACCGGCTTCGGCGAGGCGCGCCGGGTCCAGGCCGTATTGCAGCAACAGCGGTTGTGGGTCGATGCCGTGGCTCTGAATGGCATCCGCCAAGGTGTGCACAAAGCCCACCGACAGATCCCCCAGGCGTACCGGCTTCACAACCAGATATTCAACATACGTGCGCCACGGGCTTCACCGTCGGCGCTGATCTGCCCGTTGTTGCTGAGAAAACTGTGGCCGGCGGTGCCCAGGTCCCAGAACTGGCCGCGCAGGAATACGCTCATGCCGGCGGTGGCCTGGCTGATGGGCTGCTGGCTAATCAGCGTGAGGCGGCGCCAGGCCTCGCCTTCACTGAGCTCTTCGGGCTTGAGGCTGATCTCTGGCGGCGTGGACACGCTTTTGAAGCCGCGCCACGGCCGGTCCCAGGTATCGCGACCGAGCACAAAGGCCGGCACGGCGATCAGTTGCGCGCCTTGCTCGTTGAGTTTGCGGTAGTTGTCTGGATACCAGCTGTCACTGCCCACCAGCACACCGAGGCGCCCGGCCGGGGTGTCGACCACGCTGACGACATTCTCATCGCCGGGCGTGATAAAGCCACGCTCATCGTAGATCGGGTAGAGCTGGCGCTGCGGCTGGCCCAGCAGTGCACCGTCGGCGTTGAACACCAGGCTGGCGTTGTACAGCGCGCCATGGCCGACCTGCAATTGCCCCTGGCTGACGCTGGGGTTGGGCAGGGCGATGGAACCGGCCACCAGGGTCACGCCGAATTCCTTGGCCAGGCCGCCGAACAGCAGCTGATAGTCACGCGCCATGCCGGTGGCTTTCATACGCAGGTACGCGTCGTCGGTGCGGTTGTCGCCGGTCGCGCTGAGCCACGCACGGGCAAACAGCAACGGGTTGCTGACCGACAGCCAGTTCATCGCGTCCTTGGCGTGCAGGGCCTGGTACACCTCGTTTTTTTCGCCGGTGAGCATCAGCCAGGTGCCGATATGTTCCGGCAGCACGACGATGGTTTTCTGGTTGATAAGCCCCTGTTCCCGGGCGTTTTGCAGGTACGCCGCGAGTTTCAGGTGCAGGCGTTCCAGGCTTTGATAGTCGGCGGGGAACAGCTCCGGCTGGATGCCCAGCAAGTTGCCACGCTCGGCAGGCTCGCCTTCGTTGACGGCCAAAGTGATGCGCAGGTCTGACAGGTAATGCGCCACGGGGCGCTCCTGGGTCCAGACCAGATACGCGGCGACGGCGGCAACCAGGGCCAGGGTGACGGTGAACGCTAGAAGTTTACGCATGGGGCAACAGACAACAGACCGTGTGCAGGGTTCGCCGACTAGGTTAGGGCCCATGGCACGGCTTGCCAAGGGGCGCTGCGCATTTGGATCAATAACTTGTCAGTTTCGGTCATTGAGGCGTAGTCCGGCGAATCATAGTCTGTGGGACATAAACCGATGGCACACCGTTCGAGTGCGCCACGTCCCGTGATGATCCGTTGTGGAGCTGTACCATGACCGCTGCTGCCTACCCGCACCTGCTGGCCCCGTTGGACCTGGGTTTTACCACCTTGCGCAACCGCACCCTGATGGGCTCGATGCACACCGGCCTGGAAGAAAAACCCGGCGGTTTCGAGCGCATGGCGGCCTACTTTGCCGAGCGCGCCCGTGGCGGCGTGGGCCTGATGGTTACCGGTGGCATTGGCCCCAACGATGAAGGCGGCGTTTACGCCGGCGCGGCCAAGCTGACCACCGACGACGAAGCGCAAAAACACAAGATCGTGACCCAGGCTGTGCACGACGCGGGCGGCAAGATCTGCATGCAGATCCTCCACGCCGGCCGGTATGCCTACAGCCCCAAGCAGGTGGCGCCGAGTGCGATCCAGGCACCGATCAACCCGTTCAAGCCCAAGGAGCTGGACGAGGAGGGCATCGAGAAGCAGATCCAGGATTTCGTCACCTGCTCGCTGCTGGCCCAGGTCGCCGAGTACGACGGCGTGGAAATCATGGGCTCCGAAGGCTACTTCATCAACCAGTTCCTCGCCGCCCACACCAACCACCGTACCGACCGCTGGGGCGGCAGCTACGAGAACCGCATGCGCCTCGCCGTGGAAATCGTGCGCCGTGTGCGTGAGGCCGTCGGCCCGAATTTCATCATTATTTTCCGCCTGTCGATGCTCGACCTGGTGGAAGGTGGCAGCACCTGGGAAGAAATCGTGCAGTTGGCCAAGGCCATCGAGCAGGCCGGTGCGACGATTATCAACACCGGCATTGGCTGGCACGAAGCGCGTATCCCGACCATCGCCACCAAGGTGCCGCGTGGCGCGTTCAGCAAGGTCACGGCCAAGTTGCGCGGTGCGGTGCAGATCCCGCTAATCACCACCAACCGCATCAACACCCCGGAAATCGCCGAGCAGATCCTCGCCGAAGGCGATGCCGATATGGTCTCCATGGCGCGGCCGTTCCTCGCCGACCCGGAGTTCGTCAACAAGGCCGCAGCCGGGCGCGCCGATGAGATCAACACCTGCATCGGCTGCAACCAGGCCTGCCTGGACCACACCTTTGGCGGCAAGCTGACCACCTGCCTGGTCAACCCACGGGCGTGCTACGAGACGGAACTTAATTACCTGCCGGTCAAGCAGATCAAGAAAATCGCCGTGGTCGGCGCCGGCCCCGCCGGCTTGGCCGCTGCGACGGTGGCTGCCGAACGTGGCCATCAAGTGACGCTGTTCGACTCCGCCAGCGAAATCGGCGGCCAGTTCAACATCGCCAAGCGCGTGCCGGGCAAGGAAGAGTTTTTCGAAACCCTGCGCTACTTCAAGCGCAAATTGCAGACTACCCATGTCGAGCTGTGCCTCAACACCCGCGTGGATGTCGAGCAACTCAAGGCGGGCGGTTACGACGAGATCATCCTCGCCACCGGCATTGCGCCGCGCACCCCGGCGATCCCGGGCGTCGAGAACGCCAAGGTGCTGAGCTACCTGGACGTGATCCTGGAGCGCAAACCCGTGGGCAAACGCGTGGCGGTGATCGGTGCCGGTGGTATCGGTTTCGACGTGTCGGAGTTCCTCGTCCATCAAGGCGTGTCCACCAGCCTCGACCGCGAAGCGTTCTGGAAGGAATGGGGTATCGACACCCAATTGCAAGCCCGTGGCGGTGTGGCCGGGATCAAGCCGCAGGTGCATGCGCCGGCGCGTGAAGTGTTCTTGCTGCAACGCAAGGCCTCCAAGGTCGGCGACGGCTTGGGCAAGACCACCGGCTGGATTCATCGCACCGGCTTGAAGAACAAACAGGTGCAGATGCTCAACAGCGTCGAGTACCTGAAAATCGACGACAAAGGCCTGCATATCCGCATCGGTGCCGAGGGTGAGCCCCAGGTGCTGGCGGTGGACAACATCGTCATCTGCGCCGGCCAGGACCCGCTGCGCGAGTTGCAGGACGGCTTGGTCGCCGCCGGCCAGAACGTGCACCTGATCGGCGGCGCCGACGTGGCGGCTGAGCTGGATGCCAAGCGCGCCATCAACCAGGGTTCGCGACTGGCCGCCGAGCTGTAAGGCCGCCAGGCGCAGCAACACACCCTGTGGCGAGGGCGCTTTTGTGGCGAGGG
>NZ_JANLGL010000191.1:0-5539 GCF_024655625.1 Pseudomonas sp. 18.1.10 | reverse complement strand
GGGACCACGCACCAGCGCCACAGGTCCATGACTCCACAGCATTAGCACCAAGTGGGCGGTGTTAGACTACATCCCCTTTTTTTCATGCAGATGCATTCCGATGGGCCCCTTCGACTGGCTTCCCCACGCCCCCCTCGAACCCTTGCACCTGGACTGGCTGCAAGGCGTCGAATTGGCCGTGCTGCGCCTGGACCGCATCGACCCGCTGATAAGCGGCAACAAGTGGTTCAAACTCAGCGGGCACCTGGCGCAAGCCCAAGGCGCCATGGGCCTCATCAGCCTCGGCGGTGCCTGGTCCAACCATCTGCACGCGCTGGCGGCGGCGGGGAAACGCTTTGGTTTCGCCACCGTCGGCCTGTTGCGTGGCCATCCCCAAGACACTCCCACCGTTCTCGACCTGAAAGCGTTCGGCATGCAGCTGCATTGGCTGGGTTACGGCGGCTATCGTGCGCGGCATGCGCCGGATTTCTGGTTGCCGTGGCGCGAACAATATCCCGATCTGTATCCGGTGCCCGAAGGTGGCGGCGGGCTTGCCGGCGCATCGGGTTGCGGTGTGCTGGTAGAGCAGGCGCGGGCGCAACTGCCTACGCTGGGCTGGGCCGATTACGACGGCTGGTGGCTGGCGGCGGGCACCGGCACCACAGTGGCCGGGCTGGTGCTGGCAGAGGCGGGCGCCCACAGGGTATACGGCGCCATGGCGGTGCCGGACGATCACGGTGTGGCGCAAAACGTGGAGGCGCTCGTGCAGGGACGTTATGAGTTGCTGGACGCCAGCCGGGGCGGTTTCGCCAAAGTCGATCCAGAGCTATTGGCGTTTATCGAGCACACCGAAAAAACCTGTGGCCTGACGCTGGAACCGCTCTACACCGGCAAAGCGCTGTTGGCGTTGAAGCAACAGATCGAGGCCGGGCGTTTCACCCCCGGCACTCGCCTGATCTTCATCCACACGGGCGGCCTGCAAGGCCGCCGAGGTTTTGCAGTCTAGCGCAGATCCCCTGTGGGAGCGGGCTTGCTCGCGAATGCGGTGTATCAGTCAGCCGTTTTGGTGGCTGATGAGCCGCCTTCGCGAGCAAGCCCGCTCCCACCTGGCATCATTCTCAAGGCAGTGTTATCGCGCAGCACATAATGGTGAAAGATCCCCGCCAACGCATGCAGCCCGATCAACCAATACCCGACCTTGCCAAACCACACGTGCCAGCCTTCAATCTCCTTGGCCAGCGCCTTGTTCTCGGCGATCAGCGGCGGCAATTCCATGCCATAGAACATCACCGAATGGCCCTCGGCACTGACGATCAGCCAGCCGGCAATCGGCATGCCGATCATCAACGCGTACAACGCGAAGTGCATCAGCGTCGCCAACAGGCTTTGCCATTGCGGCGGCGCCGGCACGATCTTCGGTGCCACGCCCAGGCTGCGGGCAAACAGGCGTAGCCACACCAGCACAAACACCGTGAGGCCGAGCATGAAGTGCATCTCGACAATCAACGTGCGTGCGCCGCTGCCTTTGGGAAACTGGCCGCGCAATTCAATGCAGGCGTAGACCACCGCCAGCAGCACCACCATCAACCAGTGCAATGCAATCGACATGGTGCTGTAACGCGTATCGGAGTTTTTCCACGGCATCGCTGGTTTCCTCACTCATCAGGGCAAACCTCCATTCTTTGGTGATGGAGTCCTTTTACTGTATGCCGCTTTTGAGCGCTCTGCCTGGCACAAATGCCCTTGTCTTGACCTCCATCAGTGACTTTGTGGCATTTCCCCACGGGCCAGCCGCGCGTTGATATCAGCGATCACCCCCGGCAGGTCGTTGAGCGTGTCGATCAGGTAGTGTGGACGCGAGCCTTCGAACATTGCCTCGATGCGCTTACGCTCGTTGGCCAGCGTGGCGCCATCCAAGTCACGGAATTGCGCGTAGGTCAGGCCCAGCGCGTTACCGGAGCACGTCAGCGCCACGGTCCACATGCCGGCGCGGCGGCCTTCGAGGATGCCCGGCACGGTGTCGTCGACCTTCACGCACGCCGCCACATCGTCAATGCCCAGGGCGATCACGTTGGCCAGGGCCTGGGCGGGCCAGGGGCGGCCGTTGGGCACTTCGTCGGTGGCGACCACGTGGTCGGCGACGTAGCCGTTGGTCGCGGCCAGGGCGGCGACCTTGTCCATCACTTGCTTGGGGTAGCCGGAGCAGGAACCGATCTTCAGGCCCAGGCCACGCAGGGCGGCGATGGTGTCGAGGGCGCCGGGGATCAACGCCGAGTGCTCGGCGATTTTCTCGATCTGCAACGGCATGAAACGCAGGTAGATCGCGGTCACGTCGTCATCCGTCGGCGTACGGCCAAACACCTGGCGATAGCGTTCGGCGACCTGCGGCTGGTTGCACAGGGTGCGGATATGGTCCCACTTGCCCATGCCCATCGGGCCACGGGCTTCTTCGATGGACACTTGCACGTCGAACTCGGCAAACGCTTCGACAAAAATCTGCGTGGGCGCGAACGAGCCGAAATCGATCACGGTGCCGGCCCAATCGAGGATCACGGCTTGCAGGGTGTTGGGGTTTTGATAGTTCATGCTGGCGATCCGATAGAAGAAAGAGTAATGCCCATGGCGTGCAGTGCTTCGCCGATGGCGGCGACGGCGGCGTGCATCTCGGCGGCGTCAACGTGGCCGATGCAGCCGACGCGGAAGGTATCCACCTGGGTCAATTTGCCTGGGTAGAGGATGAAACCCTTGGCTTTGACCCGCTCGTAGAAGTCCTTGAACTGGTAGCGCGGGTCTTGCGGCGCGTGGAAGGTGACGATGATCGGGGCCTGGATCGCCGCCGGCAGGAAGCTGCGCAAGCCCAGTTCGGCCATGCCCTCCAGCAGCGTCCCGCAGTTGCGTGCATAGCGTTGCTGGCGCGCGGGCAGGCCGCCTTCTTCCGCGTATTGCAGCAGTGCTTCGTGCAGGGCGGCGACCACATGGGTTGGCGGGGTGAAGCGCCATTGGCCGGTCTTGGCCATGTAGGCGTGCTGGTCGAACAGGTCCATCGCCAGGGAATGGCAGTTGCCTTGGGCGGCTGCCAGTGCCTGTTTGTCGGCGAAGACAAAGCCCATGCCGGGCACGCCTTCCAGGCATTTGCCGGAGGCGGCGATCAGTGCGTCGAAGGGCACTGCGCGGGCATCGATGGGCAGGGCGCCGAAGGAGCTCATCGCGTCGACGATCAGGCGCTTGCCGTGGTGTTTCACCGCCTGGGCGATCTCGGCCAAGGGGTTGAGGATGCCGGTGCTGGTTTCGCAGTGGATCAACGCGACGTGGCTGATGGCCGGGTCGGCGTGCAGCAGGCGGTCCACATCGGCGGCGGTGGTGGGGTGGTCTTCAGCGGTTTCAAAGGTGCTGAAATCGCGGCCGAGTACTTCGCAGATCTTTGCCAGGCGCTTGCCGTAGGCGCCGTTTATCAGCACCAGCACCTTGCCATGGCGCGGCACCAGGGTGCCGATGGCCGCTTCGACGGCGAAGGTGCCGCTGCCTTGCAGGGGCACGCAGTGGTGGCTGGCGGCGCCGTCGATGATCGCCAGCAATTGCTCGCAGACGCTGGCGGTCAGTTGGTTGAAGCGTTCATCCCACGAACCCCAATCCATCATCATCGCCTGGCGGGTGCGGGCGGACGTGGTCAGGGGGCCGGGGGTGAGCAGGATAGGCGCGGTCATTGCAGGTCCTCGTCAAGCGTTCGGTTCACGCTACGGCGCCTAAATTGCAGTTTGGCTTGTCATCAATCAAATTGTTTGTTGTTATGCAAGCTATCAGTGAGGCCGATAGCTATGAACCTATTCCAACTGCGTGCATTTGATGCCGTGGCCCGCGAGGGCAGTTTTACCCGCGCGGCGGCGCGGCTGTTTATAAGCCAGCCGGCAGTGACTGGGCATATCAAGGCGCTGGAGGAGCACTACCAGATCCCCTTGCTGCGGCGTACCGCGCGACGGGTCGAGTTGACCGAGGAAGGCGCGCGGCTGGCGGCCATCACCCGGGCAATCTTCGGCCTGGTGGACGAGGCGCAGGCGATGCTGGAAGCCAATCGCCAATTGCTCACCGGGCGCCTGGAAGTGGCAGCCGACGGCCCGCACCTGGTGATGCCGATGATCGCCAGCCTGCGTGCGCGTTACCCCGGCATCACCGTCAACCTGCGCCTGGGCAATGCCCAGGAAACCCTGGCGGCGCTGCTGTCGGAGCATGCGGATGTGGCGGTGCTCACCGAGGTGGAGCCGCGCAATGGCCTGCATCTGCAAGCGTTGGGCGAGTCACGCATCTGCGCGCTGGTGCCCGTCAACCATGCCTGGGCCACGCAGGCGGCGGGCATTCGCCTGGAGCAACTGCACGAGCAGATCATGGTGCTGCGCGAGCCCAGCTCCATCACCCGACGCACCTTTGATGACGCCTGCCAGGCGGCGGCGGTGGCGCCCAAGGTGTTGCTGGAACTGGACAGCCGCGAGGCGGTGAGCGAAGCCGTCGCCGCTGAATTGGGGGTGGGGGTGGTGTCGTCCATGGAGGTCAGCCCGGACCCACGCGTCAAGGCGATCGCCCTGCAAGGCGCCGGGCTGGTCAACCGGCACATGCTCGGCTGCATGGAACGGCGGCGCTCATTGCGCCTGATCCAGGCATTTTTCGAGTTGGCGCCCTGACGGTTTTTTGGTGGAACGTTGCGTTTTTGCCCTATAAACTCTGCCCCCAAAGCGCCGGCCAGTAGACGTCTCGGCGCCATGGATATTAGAGAGTGAGTCATGGGCGCACAGTGGAAAGTCAAACATAAAGAAGCGGCATCCAATGCCAAGGGCAAGATCTTCGGCAAGCTGGTGAAAGAAATCACCATCGCCGCCCGCAACGGTGCCGACACCGCCACCAACGCCCACCTGCGACTGGTGGTGGAACAGGCCAAAAAGGCCTCGATGCCCAAGGAAACCCTGGACCGCGCCATCAAGAAAGGCGCCGGCCTGCTGGGTGAAACCGTGCAGTACCACCGCGTGACCTACGAAGGTTTCGCCCCGCACCAGGTGCCGTTGATCGTCGAGTGCGTCACCGACAACATCAACCGCACCGTGGCGGAAATCCGCGTGGCGTTCCGCAAGGGCCAACTGGGTGCTTCCGGTTCCGTGGCCTGGGACTTCAACCACGTCGGCCTGATCGAAGCCTCGCCGGACACCCCGGACGCTGATCCCGAGATGGCCGCCATCGAAGCCGGCGCCCAGGATTTCGAAGACGGTGAAGAAGCAGGCACCACCTTGTTCATTACCGAAACTACCGACCTGGATGCCGTGCAGAAAGCACTGCCGGAGCAGGGTTTCACCGTGCTGTCGGCCAAGCTGGGCTACATCGCGAAGAACCCGGTGAGCGGTTTGACCGATGAGCAGATGGCTGAGGTCGAGGCGTTCCTCGAAGGCCTGGACAACCATGATGACGTGCAGGATATGTTCGTCGGCTTGGCTGGCTGATTTCTAGCAGGCTAAACGCCGTTCAAAAATGTGGGAGCGGGCTTGTGTGGGAGCGGGCTTGCTCGCGAAGACGGAGTGTC
>NZ_JANLGL010000190.1:0-10403 GCF_024655625.1 Pseudomonas sp. 18.1.10 | reverse complement strand
AGCCGCTGGGCTGCGCAGCGGCCCCAAAAATCTTGGGAGCGCTGCGCACTCCAGCGGGAGCAAGCTCCCTCGCCACAGGTCCAGTGTTCTCACCGCTGTTTATTTAAACGCATACAAAAATATCCCTTATGAATATGAAACCCCTGGCCTGTCGAATTGATTAAACCAAGTGATTACTTGAGAATCAGTTGCATTCAGAAACAGGTATTCGTGATGAAACTTCCTGCACTTGTAGAGCCACTTGCCCAACTAAGTAACGATGAAATAACCCGTTATAGCCGGCACTTGTTGATTCCCGATGTCGGCATGGACGGCCAGCGCCGTTTAAAGACCAGCAAAGTGTTGGTCATTGGTGCCGGTGGTCTCGGTTCGCCCGCGTTGTTGTACTTGGCGGCGGCCGGTATCGGCACCTTGGGCCTTATCGATTTTGACGTGGTGGACGAATCCAACCTGCAACGCCAGGTGATCCACCGTGTTGCCACCGTCGGCCAATTGAAGGTCGACAGCGCCGCCGCGGCGATCCGCGATTTGAACCCCCATGTGCAGGTCAACTGCTACAACCTGCGCCTGGAACCGGAAACCGCCGTGCAGCTGTTCAGCGAGTACGACCTGATCCTCGACGGCACCGACAACTTCGCCACCCGCTACCTGGTCAACGATGCCTGCGTGCTGGCCGGCAAGCCGTACGTGTGGGGCTCGATCTACCGCTTCGAAGGCCAGGCCTCGGTGTTCTGGGAAGATGCTCCCGGCGGCGTCGGCCTCAATTACCGCGACCTCTACCCCGAGCCGCCGCCACCGGAACTGGCGCCGTCCTGCTCCGAAGGCGGGGTGCTGGGCATTCTCTGCGCGTCGATTGGCGCGATCATGGCCACCGAAGCGGTCAAGTTGATTACCGGCATCGGCGACAGCCTGTTGGGGCGCTTGATGGTCTATGACGCGCTGGAAATGTCCTACCGGCAAATGCCACTGCGTCGTGCGCCGGGGCGTCAGCCGATTACCGCCCTCAGCGATTACCAGGCGTTCTGCGGCCTGTTGGCGCCCCACGGCGTGCAGCCGTCGGATATCCCGTCCATCAGCGCCCGCGAGCTGCACGCCCTGCGTGAACGCCGGGAAAACCTGCTGCTGATCGACGTGCGCGAACAGACCGAGTGGGACATCGTGCGCATCCCTGGCGCGCAACATATCCCCAAAGGTCCGAACACCGCGCATGTCATCGAAACCCGCTTCGGCAAGCACGCCAACCTGGTGCTGCATTGCAAATCCGGGATGCGTTCCAAGGCGGTGTTGCTGGAGTTGCAGCAGCGCGGCTTCAGCAACGTGCGCAACCTCGACGGCGGCGTGCTGGCCTGGGTGCGTGATGTCGAACCGACGTTGCCGAGCTACTGACGGCCATGTTGAAGCTGCGTGCTGGCCTGCTGGAGGCGATGCTGGAACAGGCGCACCGCGATCACCCGCTGGAAACCTGCGGCATCATCGCTGCGCCGGTGGGTGAGCCCACCGCCGAACGCCTGGTGGCGATGGACAACGCCGCGCGCTCCGAAACGTTCTTCAGCTTCGCCCCCAAGCAGCAACTGGCGGTGTGGCGCGAACTGGACGAACGGGACGAAGAGTGCCGGGTGATCTACCACTCCCACACCGCCAGCGTGGCCTACCCCAGTGCGGAAGATGTGAGTTATGCCGGTGATTCATCGGTGCACTACGTGATTGTTTCAACACTGCCGGAAGTTGAAGTTGCAGTGCGCAGTTTTCGTATCGTGCAACGCAAAGTGACTGAAGAAGTTATCTACATCGTTAATTAAACCGAAATTAATCAATGGGCCAACTAAGGCCCAGGGAGTTCTGCATGTCGATTTCCGTGATGGTGCCCACTTTGTTGCGCTCTTTTACCCAGGATCAGAAACGCGTGGAAGTGCAAGGCAACACAGTTCTGGAAGTGATCGAACAGATGGAGCGCGAGTACCCAGGCGTCAAGGATCGCTTGATTGGCGATGGCCAGGTGCATCGCTTCGTGAATATCTACGTCAACGATGACGACATCCGTTTCGCCGACAACCTGGGCACCGCGCTCAAGGCCGGTGACGCCATCACCATCCTGCCGGCCGTCGCGGGCGGCTGATCGGCGAACACGTCTCAGGGCTGGCGCGGCGTACCTCACCCGAGGTCGCGCGCGCAGCGATCACTCACCTTTTCTGGCGAATGTCGAATGTCTGCACTTCTACACGGCTGTAGCCTCAGCGGCACGTTTACCGGCGCACCGGCCGGGATGGCCAGCTTGGCCGCGTCACTGCGCTACCAGGCGACGGCGCTGGGCGTCGCGCCCCACGACAGCGATAGGCGCGATGCCATGTGCATCGGCCTGCATCATCCTGACCTCAAGTCGGTGCAGGGCGTGATTCATGGCTGGGCCGACGGCACGTCCGCTGGCGCCACCGAACACACGCTGCAAGCGGCCTGCGGCTTGATGTCGGTGCACGGCCGGGCTAGCGGCAAGGCCCAGGGGCTGGGGGTGGATTACGTCTCCACCCTCGGTGCCAGCCTTGCGCTGCAAGGCGTGTTCGCCGCTGCCGTCGGGCAACTGCGTGGCGGCGATTTCAGCCGCGTGGACACGTCCATGGCCGGTGCCGGCGTGTTGAGCATCGCCCAATACCTGGCCGGTGCCACGGCGGGCGCTGAAGCCGAACACCTGTTGCCGGGGGCGACGTGCGCGAAGAATCGCCCGCCGTTCATGTCGGCCGACGGCGTGTATTTTGAATTGGAAACCCTCGACGCCGAACCCTGGCGGCGCTTCTGGGCGCAGGTCGGTATCGACGGCGAACAGGCCGGGCAGGGCTGGAAAGCCTTCCTGCTGCGCTACGCCAAAGCTGTCGCGCCGATGCCAGCGGTGTTCCGTCAGGCCATGGCGCGCTTGTCGATGGCACGCATCACCGCGTTGTGCGCCTTGAGCGGCATGGCGGTGTGCCCGCTGCGCAGCCTCGCCGAGCGGCGTGGCGATGCGGACCTGCCCGCGCAGATCGCCCAGGGCCCGTGGAGTTTCGCCGTCGCCGCCGGCGGCCAGCCATTGCGTGCCTTGGACAACCCGGCGTTGCCATTGAGCGGCCTGACCGTGATCGAATCCTGCCGCCGCATCCAGGGCCCGCTGGCCGGGCATCTGCTGGCGCTGTTGGGGGCCGAGGTGATCCGCCTTGAGTTGCCCGGTGGTGATCCGTTGCGCGGCATGCCGCCGTGTGTGGATGGCGTGTCGGTACGCTTCGATGCGCTGAACCGGCACAAGCAGGTGCGTGAGTTGGACATCAAGTCCCGCGCCGGTCGCGACGAACTGTTTGAACGGGTGCGCGACGCCGATGTGTTCCTGCACAACTGGGCGCCGGGCAAGGCCGCCGAGCTGGGCTTGGACAGCGCCGACCTGACGCGCATCAACCCGGCGCTGGTATACGCCTACGCCGGCGGCTGGGGTCACGACCGCCCGGGCGAACCGCTGCCGGGCACGGACTTTATGGTGCAAGCCTGGTCCGGCGTCGGCGAGCAGATCGGCCAGGCGTCGGCCACGCCGGGTGGTTCGTTGTTCACCGTGCTCGATGTGCTGGGCGGTGTGGTCGCTGCCCAGGGCGTGAGCGCAGCGCTGTTGCATCGCGCCCTCAGTGGCCAGGGCGCGCGGGTCGACAGCTCGCTGCTCGGCGCCGCCAACCTGCTGACGGTGCAGGACGCGCCCACGCCGAGCCTGCTCAAGGGCGTCTACCCGACCGCCGACGGCGTGCTGGCCATCGACTGCCAGACCCCGGCGCAACTTGCACAGCTGGAACAAATCCTCGCCTGCGACCTGCACAGCGACGCAGCCATCCGCAGCGCCTTGGCGTCGCAACCCGCCGCTACCTGGCAACAGGTGCTGGGCGCCGCCGATATCCCGGCCGTGGTGGCCGTAGAAGACCTGTCAGCCCTGGCTCAAGACAGGCGATTGAAGACGTGTTTAAGCGTGAATGCCTATACCTCGGTCAACGCTCACTGGAGTTTTCGATGAACAACGCAGGCATTATCGATCTGGTTCCCGCCGCTGTGCGCAGCGTGTGGGAACAGGACGGCACTTACCCCAACCGTTCGGTCTACCAACTGTTTCGCGAGCACGCCGAACGTGACCCGCACAAACCGGCGGTGCTCGAACCCGACAGCAGCATCAGCTACGGCGAGCTGCACGCCGCGGCGTTGCGCATGGCCGCCAGTTTGCGCAACGCGGGCATCGTTGCCGGTGACGTGGTGGCGTACCAACTGACCAACAGCTGGCGCAGCTGCGCCATCGACCTCGCTGCTGCGGCGCTGGGCGCGGTGGTCGCGCCGTTTCCACCGGGGCGCGGCAGCCTCGACATTCAATCCCTGGTACGCCGTTGCGATGCGCGCGCGGTGATCGTGCCGGCGCAGTACGCCGGCATCGATTTGTGCCAGGTCATCGAGGCCCTGCGCCCGACGCTGTTGTCGCTGCGTGTGCTGATCGTCGAAGGCGAGGCGCGCAAAGGCTGGTTGAGCCTGGCGCAGATGTTCCAGGCCGAGCCGTTGAGCGCAGCGCAATTGCCCGAGGTGTGCCCGAATTCTCCGGTGCGCTTGCTGGTGTCCTCCGGCACCGAATCGGAGCCTAAATTGGTTGCCTATTCCCACAACGCCCTGGTCGGCGGGCGTGGGCGCTTCCTGCAACGTGTGCACCCCGAGGGCGGCACGTTCCGTGGCCTGTACCTGGTGCCGCTGGGTTCGTCGTTTGGTTCGACGGCGACCTTTGGCAGCCTGTCCTGGCTCGGCGGTTCGATTGCGGTGTTGCCGCAGTTCGATGTCGCGGCGGCCATCGACGCCATCGCCCAATTGCGCCCGACCCACATCCTTGGCGTGCCGACCATGCTGCAACGTATCGCTGCCGATGCGCGTTTGGCGCAGGTGGATAAATCCAGCCTGCTCGGGCTGATTTGCGGCGGCTCGCTGATTGATGAGGTGACTGTGCGCCGCTGTGTCGAGGCGTTCGGTTGCGGCTTTATCAGCCTCTACGGTTCCGCCGATGGGGTGAACTGCCACAACACCCTCGACGATGCGTTGGACGTGGTGTTCTACAGCGTCGGCCGGCCGAACCCTGCGGTGTGCGCGATCAAGATCTTCGACGAAGACGGCGCGGAATTGCCCCAGGGCAGCGTCGGCGAAATCAAGGCGCGCGGCCCGTTGAGCCCGATGCAATACGTGAATGCGCCGGAACTCGACGCGCAGTACCGCGACGCCGAAGGCTGGGTGAACACCGGCGATCTGGGCTACATCGACAACGACGGCTACCTGATCCTCGCCGGGCGCAAGAAAGACATCATCATCCGTGGCGGCGCGAACATCAGCCCGGTGCAGATCGAAACCCTCGCCACCAGCCACCCGGATGTGGTCAGCGTCGCGTGCGTCGCGGTGCCCGACCCGGACCTCGGCCAGCGCGTGTGCATCTGCGTGACCTTGCGCGACGGCGCGGCGCGTTTCTCCCTCAGCGAACTGACCGACTACCTGCGCGAGCAAGGCCTGGAGGTGAACAAGCTGCCGGAGTACCTGCGTTTCTATCGCCAGTTGCCGCTGACGCCTGCGGGCAAGATCGACAAGAAATCCCTGGCCGCCGAAGTGGCGTTCCTTGAAAGCGGGGCGGGCATCGCATGTTGAAGGCGCAGCGGGTACGGCAGTTTGTCGATGAGCGCATCATCCCCGTGGAAGGCGAGTTGGCCAGCAACCCGCCGTTGCTGGCCGAGCTGGGCGAGCAGGCGCGGGCGGAAGGTGTGTGGGGTAATTTTTATCCGCAAACCGGCGGCAGCCTGCGCGAGTACCTGGCGGTGGCCGAGCAGGAGGGCCGTTCGGAATACGCCCCGGCGATCTTCGGCGATGACGCCACCCTGGATTTGCACATGCTCAGCCGTCATGCCAGCGAGGTGGTGCGCCAGCGTTTCCTGGAGCCGTTGGCCTGCGGGGCGATGGTGTCGAGCTACGGGATGTCGGAGCCGGACAGCATCGGTTCGATCCCGGCAACCATCACCGCGCACGCCGAACTGATCGACGGCCAGTGGCGCTTGAACGGGCGCAAGTGGTTTATCTGCCGTGCCGAGCGGGCGGCGTTGGTCACGGTGGTGGCGCAGACGGCGCAGGGCTTGTCGATGTTTTTGGTGCCGGCGGATGCGCCGGGGTTTCGCGTGGTGCGGCCGTTGTCGATCCTTGGCCGCTTCAGTGGCCAGGGCGAGTTGGCCTTTGACGACGTAGCGGTGGCGCCGGCCTATGTGCTGGGCCAGCCGGGGCAAGGGCTGGCGCTGATGCAGGAGCGTCTGGGCCTGGGGCGCATCCTGCGCTCGGTGCATTGGCTGGGGTTGGCGCAGCGTTGTTTCGACCTGATGTGCGCGCGCATTCATTCGCCCCGTGGCCAACAGGCGCGCCTGGCCGACAAGCAGTTGGTGCGCCTGCGGGTGTTCAGCGTGTACCAGTCCATCGCCAGTGCGCGGTTGTTGTTGCAGGACGCGGCAGCCAAGCGCGATGCGGGCGTGGCCAACAGCGTTGAGGTGAATATCGCCAAGGTCGCGGCGTCCCAGGCGTTGAGCGCAGCGGCGGATTCGGCGATCCAGATCATGGGCGCCGAAGGCTTGAGCGCGTGGTCGCCACTGCCGGGGATCTACAACACCGCGCGCACCACGCACATTCTCGACGGCACCGACGATGCGCTGATAAGCGCGGTCGGTCGGCAGTTGCTTGATAGCTGTGGTGTGGACGGCTTGGACTTCGACCTGCCGTCGTCGGGAGCGCGGGGATGAGC
Organism: Pseudomonas sp. 18.1.10; assembly: GCF_024655625.1. NCBI lineage: Bacteria > Pseudomonadati > Pseudomonadota > Gammaproteobacteria > Pseudomonadales > Pseudomonadaceae > Pseudomonas > Pseudomonas sp. 18.1.10. Next base: position 3,610 of record NZ_JANLGL010000190.1, on the reverse strand, counting down.
AATCGCCTGTGGTTGCGCGTGGTGCTGACCTGCGCCATGGCCCTGCCGATGTTGATCTTCTACGCGGTCGGCACCCTCGGGCCGTTGATGGTCGCCGATCTTGGCGTGCCGACGCCGTGGCTGGGTTGGTTGATTACCAGCACCTTTGGTTTTGCCGCGTTGTTGTCGCTGTGGGCCGGGCCGCTGGTCAATTGGCTGGGCAGTCGGCGCGGCCTGGCGTTGTTGTTCTGGAGCACGGCGTGTTCCTACAGCCTGCTCGCCGCCTTGCCGGGGTTCTTTGGGGTGGTGCTGGCGCTGACGGTGTGCGGGATTGCCCAGGCGCTGGCCAACCCGGTGACCAATCTGCTGATTGCCGAGCGCGTGGAGCCGAAGTTCAAGGCGGCGGTGGTGGGGTTGAAGCAGTCCGGGGTGCAAGTCTCGGCGTTGTTTGCCGGGGCGTTGTTGCCGGGCCTGGCGCTGGGTTTTGGATGGCGCGGGGCGTTGGCGTGTCTGCTGCTGCCGGCGTTGTTGCTGGCGGTGTTGGGGCCGCGTGTGGCCCCAGCACCTTCTGCGCGTAAACCGCTGAGTTTGCGGGTGGCGCGGCCGACTGCGCGTCTCGGTGTGTTGATGAGTATCCAGTTGTGCGTGGGTGTTGTGCTGTCGTCCTTCGTGACCTTTCTCGGTGTGTTCGCCGCAGGGCAGGGCATGTCGACGGGCGCCATCGGCGGCTTGATCGCCGGCTTCGGCGTGATGGGCATTGCCGCGCGCGTTCTGTTGACGCCGTTGGGCGCGCGCATGGCCGATGAGTCGTGGTTGTTGCTGGGGTTATTGCTGCTGGCGAGCGTGGCGTTGTGGCTGACAGCCCAGGCCACGCCCGCGCGTCACTGGCTGTTGTGGGCCGGTGCGCTGGGCATGGGCCTGACGGCAGTGGCGACCAATGCCATCGCCATGAGCATGGTGCTGCGTGATCCCGGATTCGGCGCGCCGGCGCCCTCGGCCGGTCTACTCTCGGTGGGCTTTTTCGGCGGGTTTGCGCTGGGGCCGCCGTTGTTCGGGCTGGTGTTCGGCCAGTCGTGGTGGATGCCCATCGGCGTGGTGCTGCTGGCCTGTGGGCTGAGCCTGGTGTTGACGCGGGTGCGTGCTGCGCCGGGTTTGCAGGTGGTCAAATGAGTGCGTTTGAAGTGTTGGACCGGCCGCTCAACAGTGCCGAGACGCAGCGCGCCATCGAGGCGATTGTGTCTCGACTGGAGCAGATCGAGGCGGTCTGTGGTGAAGGTTTCCCGCTGTACAACGACGGCGCGTGGAAAGTCTCGGCCGGTGGCTCATGGCTGGGCGGTTTCTGGGCTGGACTGTGGTGGCTGCGCGCCGTTCATTACGGGCGTCAGGCGGATCGGCAGCACGCGCTAAGGATTGCCGAACGCCTGCGGGACAAGCTCGACAGCGATACCCATCACCGCGCCCTGATCTTCTGGTACGGCGCCGGTCTTGGTGCGCAGTTGTTGGCGGATCCCGAGGCTGCCGCGCTGGCGGGCGAGGCCGCACAGCGACTGGCCCATGGGTTTGATCCGGTGCTGTGTTGCATCCCCTTGGGCCGAGAAATGGGCGGCGGCCCGCAGGGTGATCGCAGCTTGAGCATCGACCCGCTGGCGGCGACCTTGAATTTGTTCGCGTTGGGCAACGACGCTGGCCTGTTGAGCCAGGGACGCCAGCACTTGCACACCTCGTTTCGCGCCTGCGCGGGGGCGGAGGGCGCCTGGAGCAGTCACGCACTTCATGACCAAGGCCAATGGCAGGCGGGCGACTCGGCGGGCGATTGGTCCCGTGGGCAAGCCTGGGCCATGCTCGGCCTTGGCGTCGGTGCGCGTCTGTACGGTGTGCCGTTCCGCGAGGATGCCCAGCGCGCCAATCAATACTGGCTGCGCAGCCGCTCGGTGCAAGCACCGCTCAACCGTCTGGATCAGCCTGATGGACCGCACGATCCATGCGCGGCGGCGATGGCGTCGCTGGCCCTGCAAGCGCAGTCGCTGGCGCACACCGATGGGCAGGTGTTGCAGCAGGAGGCGGGGCGTGTGCTGGCGGCTATCGTGCGCAGCGGTGACTTTGTCGAGGGGCGTTTTAGCGGGCATTGCTATCGCACGTCGGCGACGACGGAGCAGAAGGTGGAATCGGCCTGTGGCAGTTTCTTTTTGCTGGCGGCGTTGATGGCTTGGGCGGGGGAGGTTGATCCACGGGTGGTCTGAGGGCCGCGTCATGGGACAAAAAAGGGAAGCTCCGCTGCTGGGGCTTCCCTTTTTTTTGCCCGACAGACGCACGCGCAAACGCCAGATTGGGCTTTTGAATCGATTGGATATTCTGTAGCCTTGCGCAGCTTCTGTTTCACCCGTGCTTGATGAACAAAAACACTTCGTCCGGCGGCGCCCGAAGGGCTCCAGAGCCGGTGGTACACTCGACTTTCGCGCTACTGCGCCTGCAGGTCTTGCGAACATGACGCACATTTCCGAACGCCTTCTGGTTCAAGCCCACCTCGACGCCAAGCAGCCCAAGGCCCTCAGCGTCGAAGAAGAGGCGAGCCTGCGCGCCGCCATCGCCGCCGAGCTTAAAGCCCAGGACGCGGTGCTGGTGGCCCACTTCTACTGCGACCCGGTGATCCAGGCCCTGGCCGAAGAAACCGGTGGCTGTGTTTCCGACTCCCTGGAAATGGCCCGCTTCGGCGCCGCCCATCCGGCCAAGACCGTACTGGTCGCCGGCGTGCGGTTCATGGGCGAGACGGCCAAGATCCTCACCCCGGAAAAACGCATCCTCATGCCGACCTTGGAAGCCACGTGCTCCCTGGACCTGGGTTGCCCGGTGGACGAGTTTTCGGCGTTTTGCGACCAGCATCCCGAGCGCACCGTGGTGGTGTACGCCAACACCTCGGCGGCGGTCAAAGCCCGCGCGGATTGGGTGGTGACGTCCAGCTGCGCGCTGGAAATCGTCGAGAGCCTGATGGACAACGGCGAGACGATCATCTGGGGCCCGGACAAGCACCTGGGCACCTACATCCAGCGCCAGACCGGTGCCGACATGCTGCTGTGGGACGGTGCGTGCATCGTCCACGAAGAGTTCAAGTCCAAGCAGTTGGAAGACATGAAGGCGCTGTACCCGGACGCCGCGATCCTGGTGCACCCGGAATCGCCGACCGCCGTGATCGAGCTGGCAGACGCGGTGGGTTCCACCAGCCAACTGATCGCCGCCGCCCAGCGTTTGCCGAACAAGACCTTTATCGTCGCGACCGACCGCGGCATCTTCTACAAGATGCAGCAGCTGTGCCCGGACAAGGTGTTTGTCGAAGCGCCCACCGCCGGCAACGGCGCGGCATGCCGCAGTTGCGCGCATTGCCCGTGGATGGCGATGAATACGCTGGAGCGTACGTTGCAGTGCCTGCGTGAGGGCAGTAATGAGATCTTTGTCGAACCGTCGGTGATTCCGCAGGCGGTGCGGCCGCTCAAGCGGATGTTGGATTTCACCCAGGCGGCGCGGTTGAAGCTTGCCGGTAACGCCTGACCCGAGGCGAGCTCGGTCAAAAATGTGGGAGCTGGCTTGTGTGGGAGCGGGCTTGCTCGCGAAGGCGGTGTATCAGTCAATCAATCTT
>NZ_JANLGL010000018.1:0-50468 GCF_024655625.1 Pseudomonas sp. 18.1.10 | reverse complement strand
AACTGATACACCGCATTCGCGAGCAAGCCCGCTCCCACACAAGCCCGCTCCCACATTTGTTGATTGCCGCTAGTCCAGCAGTCGAGTGATGGCCCGCACGATCATCTCGACCTCTTTGGCATCCAGGGTCAGCGGCGGCAACAGGCGAATGATCTTGCCCCGCGTCACATTGAGCAAAAGTCCGTGCTCCTGCGCCGCACGCTGGGCCAGGTTACGATATGGGCTGGCCAGCTCGATGCCGATCATCAAGCCCTGGCCACGAATCGCCAGGACCTGTGGATGCTCACTCAACTCCATCCGCAGCCGGGCCAGCAGGCGCTCGCCCTGCTGCGCCGCGTTCTGGAGCAAGCCTTGCTCTTCAATAATATCCAGCACCGTGCAACCTACGCGGCAGGCCAGCGGGTTGCCGCCAAACGTGCTGCCGTGACTGCCTGGGGTGAACAACTGCGCCACCGCCGACCGCGCCAGGCAGGCGCCGATGGGCACGCCGTTGCCAAGGCCTTTGGCCAGGGTCATCACATCCGGGAGGATGCCTTCGTGCTGGAACGCAAACCAGGTGCCGGTACGGCCGATGCCGGTCTGGATTTCGTCGAGCATCAGCAGCCAACCGTGGCGCGTACAGTGATTACGCAGGGCTTGCAGATAGCCGGGCGGCGCGGGCAGGACGCCACTTTCGCCCTGGATGGGCTCCAGCAGGACGGCGGCGATACGCGCGCCGTACACCTTGGTGATCGCTTCAATCGCGGCGATATCACCAAAGCCCACCTTGATGAAATCCCCCGGTAAACGCTGGAACCCCAACCGTACGGACGGCCCGTCGCTGGCCGCCATGGTGCCCAGGGTGCGGCCGTGGAAGGCGTTCTCCATCACCACCACCAACGGTTCTTCGATGCCTTTTTTCCAGCCATGCAAGCGCGCCAGTTTCAGCGCCGTCTCGTTGGCCTCGGCGCCGGAGTTGTTGAAGAACGCGCGGTCGAGGCCGGACAACTGCGCCAGACGCTGGGCCAGGCGTTGTTGCCAGTCGATGCTGTAGAGGTTGGAGGTGTGCAGCAGCAATCCCGCCTGTTCACTGATGGCACTCACCAGTTTCGGATGGGAGTGCCCCACATTGGTCACCGCTACACCCGCCACCGCGTCCAGGTATTCACGGCCTTGCTGGTCCCACAGGCGCGTGCCCAGGCCACGGGTGAAACTCAGGGCCAGGGGTTGATAGGTGGTCATCAGGCAGGTGGCGGTCATGGTTGCAGCTCCAGTGCATCGTTGTGATGCCTGCAGTATCGTTAGCCACCTGAGCTGGATAAACTGCGCTTTCGTGCAATGACTTTGAATCAGGACTTGATAATGGATTTGTTCCAGGCGATGTCGGTGTACGTAAAAGTCGTGGAAACCGGCAGCATGACGGCCGCCGCGCAGGCCTGCGGGATGTCGACCACCATGGTCGGCAATCACCTGCGCGCCCTCGAACAGCGCCTCGGGGTGAGCCTGCTCAAGCGCACCACACGCAAACAAAGCCTCACGGAATTCGGCGGGCAGTATTACCAGCGCTGCCTGGAAGTGCTGGGGCTGGTGGCCGACTCCGAGCAACTGGCCGAGCAAGCCCACAGCGACGTGCCCAAAGGCACCCTGCGCATCACCGCGCCACCGGCCTTTGGCACCGAGCGCCTGGCCCCGGCCTTGAGCGAATTTTCCCAGCGTTATCCGCAGGTCAAGCTCTACGTAGTGCTCAGCAACCAGCGCATGGACATGGTCGACAGCGGCTTCGACGTCGCCATCCGCCTGGGCGACCTTGAACCCTCCAGCCTGATCGCCCGGCCGATGCAGGATTACACCATCACCCTGTGTGCCTCGCCGAGCTACCTGGCGCGACGCGGCACGCCGCAAACCCCCGAAGACCTGCAGCAACATGACTGCCTGGCCTTCGCCTACCCGTCCACCGACGATTGGCGCAACGCCGACAAGCTCTGGCGCATGAGCGGCCCGGAAGGCGAAGTGGAAATCCCGGTGTCCGGCTCACTGACCATCAACAGTTCGCAAGCGCTGCGCCAGGCGGCGGTGCAAGGCATGGGCATCGTCATGCTGCCCGATGCCCTGGTGCAACCCGACTTGCAGGACGGCAAGCTGACGGCCTTGCTGACCGCCTATCAACTGCCCAGTCGCCCCATGCACTTGCTGTACGGCCAGGATCGTTATCGCCTGCCAAAACTGCGCGCGTTCGTCGATTTCGCCATGGAGAAATGGGCGCGCTAGAAGCCGCCCGCAAGCAGGCGCGGTGCGCTCGGCAGAGCGTAAGAAGGTTCTGGGGCAGCACAAAACAAATGTGGGAGCGGGCTTGCCCGCGAAAGCGGTGCATCAGTCGCCATCCTCAGCGACTGACACTCCGTCTTCGCGGGCAAGCCCGCTCCCACATGTTTTTGCTCGCCCGGGTTTTAGGCCTGGATCAGACCCTTGATCTTCACATCCGGGTTCACGTCGGCGTCGTAGTCCACGCCGTCGATTTCAAAGCCGAACAAGCGCAGGAACTCCGCCTTGTAGCCGGCAAAATCGCTGATCTCGTTGACGTTGTCGTCGGTCACCTGGTTCCACAGCGCAGCCACCGCGTCCTGGACTTTAGGCTCCAGCTCGGCCAGGTCGGCACGCAGGCGGCCGTCGGCGTCGAGTTTCGGCTCGCTGCCGTAGAGGCTGTCCTTGAACAGGCCGTAGACCTGCTCGATGCAACCTTCGTGGGTGCCCTGCTCTTTCATCACTTTGAACAGCAGCGATAGGTACAGCGGCATGATCGGGATCGCCGAGCTTGCCTGGGTGACCACGGCCTTGAGCACCGACACACGGGCGTCGCCCTTCAGCGCGGCGAGGTTGTCGCGCAGGGTCAGGACTTTTTTGTCGAGGTCTTTCTTGGCTTCGCCGATGGAGCCGTTCCAGTAGATGTCCTGGGTCAGCTTTTCACCGAGGTAGGTGAACGCGGTGGTCTTGGCGCCTTCGGCCAACACGTCGGCATCACGCAGGGCGTCGATCCACAGCTGCCAGTCTTCGCCACCCATGACTTTCACGGTGCCGTCGATTTCTTCCTGGGTCGCAGGCTCAAGGGTGGTGTCGACCACGACGCCTTTGTCGGTGTTGATCCCGCGCAGGGTCACGGCCTTGCCGATCGGCTTGAGGGTGGAGGTGTGCACCACGCCTTGCGGGTCGGTACGGCGTGGCGCGGCCAGGCTGTAGACCACCAGGTCAATCTTGCCCAGGTCTTTCTTGATGGTTTCGATGGTCAGGCGCTTGATCTCGTCGGAGAACGCGTCGCCGTTGATGCTCTTGGCGTACAGGCCTTTCTCGACTGCAAACTTCTCGAATGCGGCGCTGTTGTACCAGCCGGCCGAGCCGAGCTTGCCGTCTTCACTTGGCTTCTCAAAAAACACGCCCAGGGTGTCGGCACCGCAGCCAAACGCAGCACTGATGCGCGCGGCCAGGCCGTAGCCAGTGGAAGCGCCGAGGACCAGCACCTTCTTGGCGCCGCCTTCGATGGCGCCGTGTTGGGTCACGTAGTCGATCTGTTGCTTGACGTTCGCTTCACAGCCAACAGGGTGAGCGGTCACACAGATAAAGCCACGAACCCGCGGTTTGATGATCATAAAATTTCTGCCTCTTCCAAGGGGTCGATGGCCAGTGGTGGCCATTCAACTTCAATCGTACCGGTCTATGACGCCCGAAAAACCGAAGCGTCACGATAGTCGCAAATCTTCTGTTTACAAAATCCAATCGGTAAACGCGTATGCCGTTAAAAACTGTGTAAAGCGTTCACAATTTCGCAATATTTGTAACGCCTGTCCGGCGCTGGACGCTTTATCATGACGCAGTTGTTTCATTATGTTTCAAAACCCACCACTCGCGGCCACGGATCCGGACCTGTCGATTGGCGTCCAGCCGGAGCTGAGCTTCATGAACACGTCTGCCCTACGCAAAAAAGCGGTGTCCATCGCCTGGATACTCGGCGTTCTACTGATTATTTGCCTCTTCCCCCTGACCACCGTGGTGTTCCTCGGCCTGGTGCTGGTGTGTGGCGTCTATGACTTCCTGCGCAACGGCCTGTATGACACGCCCACGATCAAGAAATACTTTATCGGCAGCGGCCGTAACACCTGGTTGCTGGCACCGTTCAATACGTTGTTCGACCTGTTGAGCTCACGCAACCGCCACGTCTACACGATGAACGACCTGCCGCCGGCCTGGCGTGAAGACCTGCAACAGGTGCTCGACGAAGCCATGGGCCACAAGGATGAAATCATCGGTTACCTGGACGAACGCATGGCCGAGAAGCAGCGCGGGATGTTGTTTTTCCAATGGTACGGGCGGCCGATCGAGACCACCCTGGACATACCGAAGCTGCGCGAGAAGCTGCCGTTCGTGAAGACCATCGGCGTGTCGGTGTTCAACGAAAACCGTTCCACCTCGTTTCACTTCGGCCCACTGCGCATGATGTTCCGCGTGCTCTACAACATGGCCCCCGCACCCCATCATGACGGCGTCTACATCCAGGTCGGCGAGCATAAACATTACTGGCACGACGACCCGCTGTTCATCTTCGATGACACGCTGATGCACGCCTCCTTCAACAAGAACGATGCAAAGCGTTACTGCCTGTTTATCGATATCGTGCGGCCGACCCCGCTGCCGAGGGTGCTCAATGCCGTGATCGCGGGGTTTGCCGCAATGGTCTTTACCCTGCGTCGGGTTTTCTACAAAAACTGGAAGCTGATTCAGTAAGTTCTGCGGCATGATGGTGGGCGACGGTGTTTGCACTCGGCCTTGTGCCTGAGGTAAACAATGGTCTCGTGCGACCGAGTTCGGCGCCCAACATTCTCCAGCCATCGCGGCCCGTTACGGGCGCGGTGGCTGCGCTTTCAAGGAATCAGAATGCCCCAACGTCAAGTCATCAATGCCTCCGTCAGCCCCAAGGGCAGCCTCGAAACCCTGTCCCAACGTGAAGTGCAGCAACTGAGCGAAGCCGGCACCGGCAGCACCTACACCCTGTTCCGCCAGTGCGCCCTGGCGATCCTCAATACCGGCGCGCATATCGACAACGCCAAGACCATCCTCGACGCCTACAAAGATTTTGAAGTGCGCATCCACCAGCAGGATCGCGGTGTGCGCCTGGAGCTACTGAACGCGCCGGCCGATGCCTTCGTTGACGGCGAAATGATCGCCAGTACCCGTGAGATGTTGTTCAGCGCCCTGCGCGACATCGTCTACACCGAGAACGAACTGGACAGCCAGCGCATCGACCTGAGCAACTCCTCGGGCATCACCGACTACGTGTTCCACCTGCTGCGCAACGCCCGTACGTTGCGCGCCGGTGTCGAGCCGAAAATCGTGGTGTGCTGGGGCGGCCACTCGATCAATACCGAAGAATACAAATACACCAAGAAAGTCGGCCACGAACTGGGCCTGCGCAGCCTGGACGTGTGCACCGGTTGCGGGCCCGGCGTGATGAAAGGTCCGATGAAAGGCGCGACTATTTCCCACGCCAAGCAACGCATTACCGGTGGGCGCTACCTGGGCCTGACCGAGCCCGGCATCATCGCCGCCGAAGCGCCCAACCCGATCGTCAACGAGCTGGTGATCCTGCCGGATATCGAAAAACGCCTGGAAGCGTTCGTGCGCGTCGGCCACGGCATCATCATCTTCCCGGGCGGCGCCGGCACGGCCGAGGAGTTCCTGTACCTGCTGGGCATCCTGATGCACCCGGACAACCGCGACCTGCCGTTCCCGGTCATCCTCACCGGGCCAAAACACGCCGCGCCGTACCTGCAACAACTGCACGCGTTCGTCGGCGCAACCCTTGGCGAGGCGGCGCAGGCGCACTACCAGATCATCATCGACGACCCGGCCGAAGTGGCCCGCCAGATGACGGCCGGGCTCAAGGGCGTGAAGCAGTTCCGCCGTGAGCGCAACGATGCGTTTCATTTCAACTGGCTGCTGAAGATCGACGAAGGCTTCCAGCGCCCGTTCGACCCGACCCACGCCAACATGGCCAGCCTGCAACTCAGCCATGCGCTGCCGCCCCACGAACTGGCGGCCAACCTGCGCCGCGCGTTCTCGGGGATCGTGGCGGGCAACGTCAAGGACAAGGGCATCCGCCTGATCGAAGAGCACGGCCCGTACGAAATCCACGGCGACCCGGCCATCATGAAACCGCTGGATGAGCTGCTGCAGGCATTTGTCGCCCAGCACCGTATGAAGTTGCCAGGTGGCGCAGCTTACGTGCCGTGCTATCGCGTGGTGCAATAACGCCAGCAGTTGGTCATACGTTGTAGCGCTTTGGGCGTGTTCCAGGGCGTGCTGATGGTGTGAATCGGGCTAGGGTTTAGTGAGTCCGATTCACTCACAGCAGAAGGCACAACCTATGGACCAACGGATCTTGTCCTCCATAATTCCTTACCCTAAGGTAAGGAATATCACCGTGGAGACTTTCAATATGGCGACCGCCACACTTACCTCGAAAGGACAAATCACCATTCCCGTCCAGGTCAGGACCGCCCTGGGCCTTGAGACAGGCGATCGCGTTGAATTTGTCGAAATGGACGACGGCAGGTTTTCGATCATTGCGGCAAGCAAAAACGTGCATGACCTGAAGGGCCTGATCCAGAAACCCGCCAAGGCCGTATCCCTTGAAGACATGAACCGCGCAATCGCCGCACAGGGAGCAAAAGCCGGATGATCGGCCTGGATACCAATGTGCTGGTGCGTTATCTCACCCAGGATGATCCCGTCCAATCGGCCAAGGCTTCAGATCTGATTGAATCGCTCACCACGCTGTCGCCGGGGTTTGTCAGCCTGGTCTCGGTGGTGGAACTGGTATGGGTGTTACAGAGCTGCTATCAATCGGCCAAGAGTGAGGTGGTAGTGGTTCTGGAGACGTTGCTGCGCACCCGCGAGTTGACTGTCGAGCATGCCGAAACCCTCTGGCAGGCACTCCGACGGTTTACCGCAAGCACGGCCGACTTCGCCGACTGCTTGATTGAACGCTGCGCCCATGCAGCAGGATGCGAGTACACCGCCACCTTCGACCTCAACGCCGCGAAGGCAGCGGGAATGAAAAGGCTGACCTAACCGTGCAGGGCTCAACGCACCCAGCCACCGCCCTGCCAGTGGTAACCGTCATTGCGTTGCACCCAGTGCGGATGCACATAACGGTAACCTTCGCGCACCGGTTCCCAATGGCCGTGTACCGCGACATAGCGCCCACTCTCCCAGCGCCAATAACCGCGTGACCACACATAGCCGTAACGTGGCACGGGTTCGACTTCGATCACTTGCACCGGCGGCGGCTGTGGCGCGATGACTTCGACATACTCTCGTTGCACCGGCCTGCGCTCATGCACGACACGCTCCTGAACACACCCCGACGCAGCAACCACCACTGCCGCCAATGCCGCATAACGTAGCCACATACAAACCCCTCGGGCGTTATCGCCCCAAGCCTACACCGGTAAAAAATCCCCCCTTGTCACAGCCGCGCTCCTGCTTGGCCTGGGTTCTTTTTAACAGGTGGTGTCTGTCGGGTTGCTGAACCCATCGCCGCCGACAGACTCGCACCCACACGTAATGCACAGGCACAAAAAAGCCCGCTGACCGTCACCGGTTCAGCGGGCTTTTTTGTCTCAGCGTGGCCCTAGGACCACAGCTTTTTCTTACAACGCCAGGTCAGACGCTGGCTTGCTCGGCTCAGCCGCTGGCTTGGCAGCCTCGACAGCCTTCGGCGCAGCGCTTTGTGGGATCACAGGCGGTGTCGGCAGTTGCAGGACACCGGCGGTGTAGGCCCATTCCTTGGCAACCGCTTCCGGGCTGTCGTTCAGCTTGGTGCCGTAGCTCGGTACGATCTGGTGCAGTTTTGCCTGCCACTCAGGGGTCGCAACCTTGTCCTTGAACACTTTCTGCAGCACGGTCAGCATGATCGGAGCCGCAGTGGACGCGCCTGGCGATGCACCCAGCAGGCCGGCGATGGTGTTGTCGGCGGAGCTGACCACTTCAGTACCGAGTTTCAGGACGCCGCCCTGCTCTTCGTCACGCTTGATGATCTGCACGCGCTGACCGGCTTGCCACAGGCGCCAGTCTTCTTTCTTGGCGTTCGGGAAGTACTCTTGCAACGCCTTGAAGCGGTCGTCATCCGACAGCATCAGTTGGCCAGCGAGGTACTCGACCAGTGGGTATTCACGAATACCGACTTTGGTCATTGGCCAGATGTTGTGGGTGGTGGTGCTGGTCAGCAGGTCCAGGTACGAGCCTTCCTTCAGGAACTTGGTGGAGAAGGTCGCGAATGGGCCAAACAGGATCACACGCTTGCCATCCAGCACACGGGTGTCCAGGTGCGGAACCGACATCGGTGGCGCGCCAACCGACGCTTTGCCGTAGGCCTTGGCCAGGTGCGCCTCGGCCACGGTTGGGTTATCGGTCACCAGGAACGAGCCGCCTACCGGGAAGCCTGCGTATTCCTTGGCTTCAGGAATGCCCGACTTTTGCAGCAGGTGCAGTGCACCGCCGCCCGCGCCGATGAACACGAACTTGGCGTCGGTTTCGGTCTTGGTGCCGTCTTTCAGGTTTTTGTAGCTCACACGCCACGAACCGTCGGCGTTCTTGGTGATGTCCTGCACTTCGCTCGACAGTTTCAGGTCGAACTTAGGCGTGGTTTGCAGGTGAGCGACGAACTGGCGGGTGATCTCGCCGAAGTTCATGTCGGTACCCAGCGGGCTCCAGGTAGCCGCGATCTTCTGGTTCGGGTCACGCCCTTCCATCATCAGCGGAACCCACTTGGCGATCTGCGCCGGGTCTTCGGAGTACTGCATGCCGGCGAACAGCGGGCTGGCTTGCAGGGCTTCGTATCGCTTCTTGAGGAACTTGATGTTGTCATCGCCCCACACAAAGCTCATGTGCGGCGTGGTGTTGATGAACGAACGCGGGTTCTTCAGCACGCCCTGCTGGACCTGCCAGGACCAGAACTGACGGGAGATCTGGAACGCTTCGTTGATTTCGACCGCTTTCGGGATCTCAACATTGCCGTTCTTGTCTTCCGGGGTGTAGTTCAGCTCAGCCAGGGCCGAGTGACCGGTACCGGCGTTGTTCCAGCCGTTGGAGCTTTCTTCGGCCACGCCATCAAGGCGCTCGACCATTTCCATCGACCAGCCCGGCTCCAGCTCATTGAGCCATACACCCAGGGTCGCACTCATGATGCCGCCGCCGATCAGCAGCACATCGACTTTCTTTGCCTCTTCCGCGTGAACGGACGTGATCCCCATCGACAAAGCCAGCCCCAGCAGGGCAGTGTTTACTTTCTTAAACATCAGTAGCACCTATGATAAAACGCCATCCGCCCTACCGCCCCCGTTCATGGGCAACCCTCCTTCACACTGCGCCAGGCAACGCACCGCGGGGTTTGCACACTCACTTCAAGGCCGCAGGGTGGGCACACAAGGCCGACGTATCGACCTCACTTTTATGTCCCTTCTGCGCTGACTTCTTATCATTATTGGCTTCAGCTACCTGGGCGACAGCCAACCGTCGGCGCGTATTCGGGTGAACGCACCTTGGAAAGCGTAGACCAAGACGGCGCGCAGAATATCACGCTCGGGGAGGATGGGGCGTCTGATGTGGACTCGCCGGTCGAATGCCGCCATCGGCTGGCGGGCCTGGCCCGCACCAGCGGGTAGTGGCGTTGAACTATTCAGCTCCCGATCCGGTCAGCCCGCTGGCAAATGTAGCAACTGCCAGCGCAAATTTTTCCATTTACTCTACAATCAGCAACACGTGAAAACAGGACTCTTCGTGAGTAGTATGACGACACCAAACGATCGATATAGAGATGACGAAATAGATCTTCTGCCGTTTATTCATGCCCTGTGGAAGAGCAAGTTCAAGATTCTTGCGGCAACCGTGGTTGGGGTGGCCATTTCTTTCGCTGTCTTCTATACCACCGCACCCAAATGGGTCGCCAGCACTTACATCGCAAAACCCGCGCTATTGAGCCTTTATAACGAGCTGCGCAATGCCCATATCGCGCCCGCCACTGAGCAGGCTTCAGAGATCAGGCTCTACAGTTCGATACAGGACGATGTGTTCAATACCGCCATGGGCATCATGACGGCCAACGGAATCGACAGCGCAGGCACGCCGCAGCCTTATATCTTCCGCGTGTCGTCCACGGCCAGCAGCAAAGAGCAGGCAGAGGCGCAGCTGAAGGCGGCGCTGGCCGTCGCCAACACGCAGGCGCTCAACCTCAACCTGCCCTCACTGGCTGCCGACAATACGCTCAAGGCCTTCAATCCACTGAGCGGTTTCAGCACGTTTAATTCGAAGAGTTTGAAGCCCTATTTAGCCCCCGGTTTTTTCATCGGGTTTATGTTCGGCTGCCTAGTTGCCCTGATCCCGTTACTCAAACTTCATTTCGGACGGGCGACTGGTAAATAACATCACGCACATCCATTCGCGGACCCGGCAATAAAACTTGAATCACGGATGCCCCAAACCGTTTCGCGGAAATTGTCGTTTTCATTGCGCACTCGTCAACCCATCAAGCAATGGCGTAAAGCCATCTTTCGCCACAAACAATACTTCGTACACAAGTCGCACTCATCAGCTCGTTGGTGGCCTTCCATTGCGCTGGTCTAGCGCTTCGTGCCCGAGCGCCGCGACGAACCACGCCGCGTTCAACCCGGCCAATGCATTGGGTCGATGGTTTGGCGGGATCGCGATCAGCGCCGGTTTCGGCTGGACCAGCACCGGCTACATCGACGCAGCGACCGCACTGATCGGCCTGGAGTTTACCGGGTAGCACGTCGAATGCCTGGAGGCAATTAAATGAAGATCGCATCTGAGTCAATGCCGTAAAAATCAAAAACCGCCATTTACGATGAATATTTATTCGTCAGACAGGTTAGGTTCAGGTTGGATCCAATAGCGGCATACGTGTAACATCTCTGTAACATTTACCCAATGACAAGGATGTGTTTTGATTTTCCCCGACAGAGGTGTGCTTAAGAGTTTTCCCTCGATACTCGACCACCGTAAAGCCAGAATTTTTCTGACAGAAGACACGAATATCAATGTCGAACTGGCGATCCAAGAGCTGATTGACAGCCGGCACCAGTTGCAAGACCGCATCAGCGCCCCGCTCCAGGGCATGGAAAGCGACCTCTTCGCCAAATTCCAGCCCCTCGACAGCTTCAAGCCCAAATTGAGAGTGACCCTCGGCCGTGCAAAGCGCGACGGCGCCTTCGATTGGCCGGTCGAAGAAGTCATCAACACCCACGCCGCACAACAACGCGGGGCCCCCATCGCCAACCTGCTCGGGTTTGGCTACCGAAAATCCGCGATTGGTTTGATCCAGGAATTCTTCATCTTCACCCAGATGCTCGACGACCACGTCAACGGCCTGCAGTGGCTGGACCAAAGCCGCGACATCCGCGGCCTGGTCAACCTGTCGTTCGACCTGCTGCGCGCCCTGCACGACAAGGGCATCGTGCACATGGACTTCTGGGCGAACAACGTGATGATAAACGCTGACGCACCCTACGCCGCCAAGGCCATCGACCTGGAAAACTGCTTCCTCACCCCGACCGATCACATGACCGAAGTGCTGGCATTTCAATTCGGGTTCTATTACCGACGGGAAGTTTTCCGCTTCATGATCGAGCAGGACTATGACCAGATGGTTAAGGAAGAACTGCACAAATACAGCGAAATCGACCGCAGCCGGTTTGACAGCATGTACGCGGCATGCAAACACGAAAATATCAGCCGTCGGGCCAGGCGGGAGATTTTTCATAGGGGCACAGTTGTTGCCGGATGAGCGTGACGGCGCACATTGAACCTGAAGCCGCAGTGCAAGATATCTGGCCCCTGATTCCTGATAAACTCACGCCCTCTGCCTTGCTCACTCAGACTTTCCAATGTCCCTGACTACTGCTGCACCGCAATCCGTTGCACGGCGCTTTTCTGTTGCGCCGATGATGGATTGGACCGACCGCCACTGCCGCTTCTTCCTGCGCCTGTTGTCGAAAAACGCCCTGCTCTACACCGAGATGGTTACTACCGGCGCGATCCTGCATGGCGACCACGAGCGCTTCCTGCGTCACAACGACGCCGAGCACCCACTGGCATTGCAACTGGGCGGCAGCGTTCCGGCGGATCTGGCCGCGTGTGCGCGGATGGCTGAGGCCGGTGGTTACGATGAGGTGAACCTCAACGTCGGCTGCCCCAGCGACCGCGTGCAGAACAACATGATCGGCGCGTGCCTTATGGGCCACCCCGCGCTGGTGGCGGATTGCGTGAAGGCGATGCTTGATGCGGTGGCGATTCCGGTGACGGTGAAGCATCGCATCGGGATCAATGGCCGCGACAGTTATGCGCAGTTGTGTGATTTTGTCGGCCAGGTGAAGGACGCGGGGTGCACCAGTTTTACCGTGCATGCGCGCATTGCGATTCTGGAAGGTCTCTCGCCCAAGGAGAATCGGGATATTCCACCTTTGCGCTATGACGTGGCGGCGCAGTTGAAGCAGGATTTCCCTGAGCTGGAGATCATTCTTAACGGCGGGATCAAGACGCTGGAACAGTGCCAGGAGCACTTGCAGGTGTTTGATGGGGTGATGCTGGGCCGCGAGGCTTACCACAACCCCTACCTGTTGGCGGAGGTGGATCAGCAGTTGTTTGGCAGTACTGAGCCTGTGATCTCCCGGGCCGAGGCGCTGGCGCAATTGCGGCCTTATATCGCGGCGCATTTGGCAACGGGCGGCTCGATGCATCACATTACCCGGCATGTGCTGGGGCTGGGGACGGGTTTCCCGGGGGCGCGAAAGTTTAGGCAGTTGTTGTCGGTGGATATTCATAAGGCGAGCGATCCGCTGGCGTTGCTGGATCAAGCGGCACAATTGCTGGACGGGCGCTGATACCCTCATCACAGGTCATCAGGGTTGAACCTGCCGGCCTTTTTGCCCTCCTATCTACCAGCAAGGCCAGTCATTCAAACGGCTGTTTTCAGGTTGTTGCCCTCGCAAACGATCGAACGCATTTGCGCCCTTGAGCGCCTGTCGGCGCTCGGGTAATGTCATCAGACCCATAGGACAGAGCACGCCCATGACTTCCAAGCTGGAACAACTCAAGCAAATCACCACCGTCGTAGCCGATACCGGCGATTTTGAAGCTATCGCTCGGGTCAAACCGCAAGATGCCACCACCAACCCTTCCCTCTTGCTCAAGGCCGCGTCGATTCCCGCGTACGCCAAGCTGCTGGATGAGTGCGTCAAAGACTGCAACGGTGATGTCGGCCTGGCCAGCGATCGCTTTGCGGTCGCGGTGGGTCAAGAGATCCTGAAAGTGGTACCGGGCCGTATTTCCACCGAAGTGGACGCGCGCTTGTCCTTCGACACCGACGCCGTGCTCAAGCGTGCGCATCGCCTGATCGACCTGTACGAAAAAGCCGGCATTGGCCGCGACCGCGTGCTTATCAAGATCGCCTCCACCTGGGAAGGCATCCGCGCCGCCGAAAAGCTGGAAAAAGAAGGCATTCAGACCAACCTGACCCTGCTGTTCTCCTTCGCCCAGGCTGTTGCCTGTGCCGAAGCCGGTGTGTTCCTGATCTCACCGTTCGTGGGCCGCATCTACGACTGGTACAAGAAGGCCAACGGCAGCGACTACACCGGTTCGGAAGACCCGGGCGTGCAGTCGGTGACGCGCATCTACAACTACTACAAGGCCAACGGCTACAAGACCGTGGTGATGGGCGCCAGCTTCCGCAACCTGAGCCAGATCGAAGAGCTGGCCGGTTGCGATCGCCTGACCATCAGCCCTGACCTGCTGGAGAAACTGGCGGCCGACAACGGCAAGCTGGAGCGCAAGCTGGCTCCAGGCCACGCCGGTGAGGCGCGTGTGCATCTGACTGAAGCGCAGTTCCGTTGGGAGTCCAACGAGGACGCGATGGCGACTGAGAAGCTGGCGGAGGGGATTCGTCAGTTTGCTCGGGACCAGGAGAAACTGGAGGCACTGCTGAGCGCCAAGTTGTAAGGCAGGCTGTAACAAAAAGGGCGATACCTGTGAGGGTATCGCCCTTTTTGTATTTCACCGATCCAAAGCCGAGCGCAGATCAACTGTGGGAGCGGACTTGCTCGCGAAGGCGGAGTGTCAGGCAACTCACCTGTTACTGAACCAGCGCATTCGCGAGCAAGCCCGCTCCCACACAAGCCAGTCCCACAGTTGGGTTGTGTTTCGCCTGGAGTCTAGTGGCGTTCGAGGGCGTTGACCAGGTCGTGGAACGCTTCGCGGTTGGACTCGTTCAAGCCCATCAGGATCTTGTGCGCTTCCAGCACCTTGACCCGCACCACTTCTTCGGACTGGTCCTGCGATGGCAGGTCGGTCAGGCATTCCGGGCACGGGATCGGACGATCAACGATGTTGAACACCTGGTCGAAACCCATGGACTGCAACAAACGGGTGATGTCTTCGTGGGTGGTGACGACCGTCGGCAACAGGCCGACCTTCTGCCGAGACAGAATGGACAACTTGGCCAACAACCCCAGGGTGGTGCTATCGATGCTGCGGGTTTCGGTCAGATCGATCACGATCGCCGAGAAATTCAGCGCGGTGAAAATCCGCTCAATCGTCGCATCCAGCGCCGAACACAAGGTCAGGCGCACTTCACCGACAAACTTCAGGACAAAGGTCCCGTCTTGCTCGGCGAATTGGATTCTTCCGGTACTCATCAAAGATTCCTGCTCAACACCAATAGGGCGATATCATCCGGCATCTCCCCCAGCGTGGCCAATCCAAACACTTGCCGCAGGCCATCCAGGCTGCCGCCCGCCGACTTGACCTTTTGGGGCAAGGCGGCTTCTTTCTCCTTGAGTGTAGGCTCTGGAAGCAAGTCCAGGATGCCGTCGGACATCAGCGTCAGGCTGAAGGTCGGCGGCAGCTCCAGGATGTGATCTTCGTAGGTGGCTTCATTGAACAAGCCTACGGGCAGACCACGTCCCTCCAGGTAGCGCACACTGTCAGGCGTATACAAAACAGGCATCGGCAGGTGACCGCCAATACTGTAGGTCAAAAGACCGGTTTCTTCATCAATCACGCCGCCGACCATCGTCACATGCTTGCCCAGCTTGCAGCTGATTAAGCCTCGGTTGATGTGGCCCAGCACCTCGGACGGCGTGAACTCCGGCAAGGTGCCATTGCGCTTGGATTCAAACAACAACCGCGTAGTCATGAACTTCAACAACACGGTGACAAACGCGGAAGAGGCGCCATGGCCGGAGACGTCGGCCAGATAGAACGCGACACGGCGCTCATCCACGCGGAAATAATCGACAAAATCCCCCGACAGGTACAACGACGGGATGATCTGGTGGGCAAACTGGAATTCGTCGATGGTCCACGGACTCACCGGCAACATGTTCATCTGCACCTGGCGACCGGCGTTCTGGTCTTCCTGGAGCAGGTTCAGGCTGGCTTCGAGTTCGCGGTTAGCGGTTTCGAGCTTTTCGCGGTAACGCTGGTTTTCCAGGAGCAGGCGTGCACGATCCAGGGCGCGGCGCACCGAGTGCTCCAGCACCGCCAGGTCTTCCAGGGGCTTAATCAGGTAGTCGGCAGCGCCCAGGCGCAGGGCCTCGACCGCGTCGTTCATCACCCCGGCACCGGACACCACAATCACCGGTGTCTGCGGCGCAAGCTCAGTCACCTGGCGAATCAGCTCCAGGCCGCCCATCTGGGGCATGCGCAGGTCGCAGATCACAAGGTCGGGCTTGTCGCGCTCGAATACCTGGAGACCCTGTTGGCCATTGCTGGCCTGCAGGACGCTGAAGCCACTGTCTTCCAAATAGGCCGCGAGACTCGCGCGCACTACTTCGTCGTCATCGATTATCAGCAGCGTGGCACTGGTTTTTTGCATGTGGGCAAACGGCGCCAGAATTAGGTTGGCGTAGGCAGCTCGGCAATGGCCGGACTCACACTACTGGATTCGCTTTCTAGCCACTCTGTCCTACAAAGCACGGGCTTTTGGCCTACGCACAACAGTAAAGCAGAGGTGCCCTTCTAAGGCGCAGACGGTACTCCCATCCGTCAGGGGTTTCAAGCTCATGCCGATGGTCGCCGGGCGTCTTTACATCGCAAATCACTGGGAGTTATAAGAACAGCCACGACCACAACACAAAGTAAGGATGGAACCCGTGAGCGAACACGAGCGCGACTACGCCGAAAAACGCGATTTCATCCGCATGCGAGTGGATGCCGATGTGTCTTTGATCCACGCCGGGCAAGAGATTGCAGGGGTTTGCGTGGACCTTTCCAGCTCCGGTATGCAGGTGCAGGCACCTCGCCAATTCCAGGTAGGTGACCAACTGACGGTACGCATCGATTCCGAGCACAACGCCCTCACGGGGCTGGAAGCGGATACCGAAGTGGTCTGGACCAAGACAAACGGCGCGGACCAGCACTTGGGCCTCAAGATCTTGAAAATGCACTGAAATCCGCGCACAAAAAAGGCGACCCTTAGAGGTCGCCTTTTTTTCATTTCAAGACATCACAGCTTAAAAATCATCGACAACCTTGCCATCCTTGACCTTGAACTCGCGGTTCTGCAAGTAGGCGTTGCGGATGAAGGTGTACTTGTCGCCGGTGATGAGCTTCTCGCTGTCGAGCAGGCTGGCACGGACATCAACCACGTTCAGGCCGAAGGTGCTGTTGCGCCAGCCGATATCGTTCATGTAGCGGTACGGCTGGGTGTAGCTGTCCACGTACTTGGACGGCGCGTCACGCAAGGTGCTCGGGCCCAGTAGTGGCAGCATCACGTAAGGACCGCTGCCCACGCCCCAGTAGCCGAGGGTCTGGCCGAAGTCTTCGTCGCTGCGTTGCAGCCCCATTTTGGTGCCGACATCGATAAAGCCCAGCACGCCAAACGTGGTGTTCATCAGCAAGCGCGCCGTGTCCACACCCGCCGCATGCGGCTTGAGTTGCAGCACATTGTTGGCCAGGTTGCCGACATCGCCGATATTGCGGAAGAAGTTGTGGACGCCATCCTGCATGAATTGCGGGGTCACGAACTGATAGCCTTGGGCCAATGGCTTGAGGGCATAGGTATCAACGGTATCGTTGAAGGTGAAGATCGGGCGGTTCACGCTTTCCCAGGGATCATCTTCCGATGCGGCCTGTGCGGCGAACGGGGCCAGCAGCACAGTGGCACACACCGAAAGCTGAGCGAAGTAGTGGCTCCAGCGCATAGCTTTTGCTCCTTGAATGGTCTGTCATGGGCGCTATGCCCTGAATAAGGCCGTGAGTATATGACGGAAGTGTCCATTTAGGCAGCAACCGGGAAACGTCCTGCCCAAAATGCACAAAATTCCTACAATTAAAGCCCGGTGTCATCCGTCTGTCATCCCGTTCCGATAGGGTCAGAGCTATTTCAGGGATGTCGCCATGCCTCACGCCGAGATTGCCATCGCCAGCGCGCCTGCCTTGACTGCTGTTCTGTTCGGCCTGAGTGGTTGTCTGGTGGACTTCGGTTCCCAGGCCCGCAGCGATTCGCCTTCGCCCGATTCCCTGGCAACGCCCGGCGCCCTGAAAATCCTGCGCAACCTGCAAGAGCAAGGCGTCCCGTGCGCCTGGCTGGATGAACTCCCCGCTTCGATCACCACACCACTGGCCGCCGTGCTGCCCGGCTGGCTGAAAGCGACGTCGCCCTCCTCCACTCGCTGGCCTGCACCTCACGCCTGCTGGCAGGCCTTGATGGAATTGCACATCGAACGCCTGGAAGGCTGTGTGCTGGTCAGCGGCGAACCGCGTTTGCTGCAGTCGGGACTCAACGCCGGCCTGTGGACCATTGGCCTGGCGTCCTGCGGCTCGCTGTGCGGCATGGCCCCGGCGCAATGGCAGGCGTTGAGCGAGCAAGAGCGCGAGCACAAGCGCGGCAAGGCCACCGTGGCCCTGTACGGGCTGGGCGTGCATTCGGTAATCGACCACCTGGGCGAGCTCGGCACCTGCCTGGCCGACATCAGCCTGCGTCAGCTCAAAGGCGAGAAGCCCTGATCGAGATCATGCACAGTCGGCGCAGGTGGATTAGTCTACAGGTCAGCCCGTAGACCTTTCTCGGCGTGCCGCGGTCTATGCCAGTGCCTATCGATAAAAGGAAACACGTCATGCCTGATCGCAAAAAACTGGAAGAACAGGTCGAGATCCTGCGCGGGCAGCTGGAACAGGAACCGCCCCTTTCGGAAGAAAAACGTACAGCACTGGAAGCCTTGATTGCCAGGTTCGAGCTACAACTGGAACTTGAACCGGCCACCCAGACACCCAGTATTTCCGACGATGTGAATCAAGCGGCCATCGAGTTCGACGCTGAGCACCCGCTGATTTCCGGGACATTGCGCAACATCATGATCACCTTGGGCAATATCGGGATCTGACCCAGGTTTCAAGCCAAACCCAGAAACCAATGTGGGAGCGGGCTTGCTCGCGAAGGCGGCGCGTCAGTCAACAGATTCATTGGCTGATCTACCGCATTCGCGAGCAAGCCCGCTCCCACAATTGTTTTTACGTGGAACTTACTGGCGCGCCAGGCGCACGTTCTGGAACGCCACATCCTCAGTACTGCGGTACGGGTTGATGTCCAACCCACCACGCCGCACATAGCGCGCATACACCGTCAACGTCTCAGGCTTGAGCAAACGTTGCAGGTCGAGAAAGATCCGCTCCACACACTGCTCATGGAAGTCCGAGTGCTGGCGAAAGCTCACGATGTATTCCAGCAGGCTGGCGTGATCCAGCGCCAACCCACGGTACTCCACCACCACGCTGCCCCAGTCGGGCTGGCTGGTCACCGGGCAGTTGGATTTGAGCAGATGGCTGTGCACGCTCTCCTCGACGATGCGCGAAGCATCGCAACGCAGCAGCTCCGGGCGCGGGTGCTCGTAGTTGCTGACGCTGATGTCCAGTTCATCGATGCACACGCCCGGCAACGCCATCACACCTTCGGCCTCGATCTCGGCCAGGCTGCGGATGCGCACACTGACCGGCTTGCCGGCAGCGGCGCCGAGGTCGGTGCGCAGGGTCGCTTCCAGGCTCGCCGTGTCGGCAAACGCGGTCTGGTTCAGCGAGTTGAGGTACAGCTTGAAGGACTTGGACTCGATGATGTTCGGCGAGTCAGCCGGGATGCTGAACTCACCGATGGCCACCACCGGCTTGCCCGACGGCAGCAGCCAGGACAGTTCGAAGCAGTTCCAGAAGTCCACGCCCTTGTAGGGCAGGGTCTCGGCGCTCAGGCCCAGCTCGGCCCATTTCGCGGCGCGAGGAATCGGAAACAGCAACGACGGGGTGTAGGTGGAGATGTATTCACTGGACTTGCCCAGCGGCGAATGTTCGGCTGCGGGATGCATGGCGGAAACCTGGCTAAATAAACGCCGCCAGTCTACCAGCCTTTGCCCCCGCCTTTGCGGCCTACTCGACGTTCAGCTCTCCCACCATGCCCGCCTGGTAATGCCCAGGCAGGTTGCAGGCAAACTCCAGGCCCGTGGACCGGGTAAAGGTCCAAGTCAACTCGGCGGTTTTCCCGGGTTCGACCAACACGCTATTGGGATCATCGTGTTTCATCATCGCGCCATGGCCCATGGCACTGTGATCCATCTTGCCCATGCCAGTGGCCGTGAGCATGCCACTGGCCTGCATCTGCAACATTTCCTTCTGGTGCTCGGCATGCATCGCCGCGTCGCCCAGGTTGAATTCGTGAAGTAACTGGCCTTTATTGACCAAGACAAAGCGCACGGTCTCACCGGCTTTTACGTCCAATGACTTGGGCGAAAAGGAAATATCCTGCAAGGTCACTTCCACGGTGCGCGTGGCCTGAGCGGCCGCTGCTGCGTGGCCAAATGCATAGGTATGCGCCGGGTCCGCCATCGCGGCAAAACTCGCCACCAACAGGCAACCTGCCAATAACAGGGGTGTACGCAACGCCATCTCGACTCTCCAAAAATGTGTAACACACTGAACAGCACTTTAAGATGGGACCGCTGCCAGCCAGCTGACTGCTAGATTACAACTTTGTCAGGTTGCGCCCCTACCCTGGAACCCACGGTATAAAGCGCCTCGTGCACCGCCACTCAGAGCCGCCCATGAAACTGCTGATCGTCGAAGACCAACCGAAAACCGGCCACTACCTGCGCCAGGGCCTGGCCGAAGCCGGCTTTTCCACCGAGCTGGCGGCCGACGGCACCAGCGGCCAGCACCTGGCACTGACCGGTGACTACGATCTGCTGATTCTCGACGTCATGCTACCCGGTCGCGATGGCTGGCAAATCCTGCAAGCGGTGCGCAGCGCCGGCCTGGAGACGCCGGTGCTGTTCCTCACCGCCCGCGACGCCGTGGAAGACCGCGTGCACGGCCTGGAACTGGGCGCCGACGATTACCTGGTCAAGCCCTTCGCCTTTTCCGAACTGCTGGCCCGGGTGCGCAGCCTGTTGCGCCGTGGCAGCAGCGCGCCACAGGAAACCGCCCTGCAACTGGCCGACCTGCGCCTGGACCTGATCCGCCGCCGCGTCGAGCGGGACGGCCAGCGCATTGACCTCACCGCCAAGGAATTCTCCCTGCTCGAACTGCTGCTGCGTCGCCAGGGCGAAGTGCTGCCCAAATCGCTGATCGCCTCCCAGGTGTGGGACATGAATTTCGACAGCGACACCAACATCATCGAAGTGGCGATCCGCCGCCTGCGCCTGAAAGTCGACGACACCTTCCCCAACAAGTTGATCCACACCGTGCGTGGCATGGGTTATGTGCTGGAGGAGCGCTTCAATTGATCCAGCGCCTGTCCCTGGCCAGCCGCCTGGCACTGTTGTTTGCGGCGTGTACCGCGGTGGTCTCGTTGCTCGCCGGCGTGCTGTTCAACCGCGCCAGCGAGGCGCACTTCATCGAGCTCGACCAGCAACAGCTCGACAGCCAGCTCGTTGCCCTGCGCAGCACCTTGCAGGGCGTGGACTCGGCCGAATCCTTTGCCCGGCGCGAAGCCCAACTGCGCGCCGAACTCAGTCACCAGCCCGACCTCACGCTGCGCATTACCCGCGCGGGCCAGCGCTGGTTCGACGGCGCACCGAACGTGACCTTGCCCGAGCCCCCCGGCCTGCACAGCCTGCAAAACGCTGGCACCAACTACCGGGTATACAACGCGCCGTTGACGGCCAATCAGCCTGGCTCACCGCAACTGAGCCTGATGCTCGACATCACCCACCACCAGCATTTCCTGCAACGCATGCAGCATCTGATCTGGCTCACCGTTGGCCTCTCGGCACTCGCCACCGCATTGCTCGGTGCCTGGGCCGCGCGCAGCGGGCTGCGGCCGTTGCGGCGCATGGGTGAAGTGGCGGCCAGCGTATCCGCTCATTCCCTGACCCAGCGCCTGCCCCAGGAACAGATGCCGGCCGAGCTGGCTGAACTGGCCCAAGCCTTCAACGCCATGCTCGGCCGCCTGGACGATGCCTTCCAGCGCCTCTCGGCGTTCTCCGCCGATATCGCCCATGAGCTGCGCACACCGCTGTCGAACCTGCTGACCCACACCCAGGTCATCCTCACCCAGCCGCGCCCGCTGGAGGACTACCGCGAAGCGCTGCACAGCAACCTGGAAGAGCTGCAATGGATGGCGCAATTGGTCAACGACATGCTGTACCTGGCCAAGGCCGACCACGGTTTGCTGATGCCCAAGCGTGAGCCCTTGGTATTGGCCGATGAAGTGGACACCTTGCTGGAGTTTTTTGCGTTGCTGGCGGAGGACGCCCAGGTCAGCCTGGTGCGTGAAGGTTCTGCGCATACAGCAGGCGACCGCGGCATGCTGCGTCGGGCGCTGTCGAATCTGCTGGATAACGCCTTGCGGTTTACGCCGACGGGGGGTGAGGTGCGGGTGAGGATAGAGGAAGGCGTGAGGCTGACCGTTGAAAATACCGGGGAAGGTATTCCAGCGCAGTTGCTGCCGAGGCTGTTTGACCGATTCTACCGGGCGGACCCCGCGCGCCATGAGGGCAGCAGCGAGCACGCGGGGTTGGGGTTGGCGATTACCCAGTCGATTGTGCGGGCGCACGGCGGGCGGATTTTTTGTGAGTCGGGGAAGGGTTGGACCAGGTTTGTGATTGAGTTGCCGGCTCCAGATTGAGGCAAGCTGTGCCGGCCCTATCGCGGGCAAGCCCGCTCCCACAGTTTTGATTTGTGAATACATTCAACTGTGGGAGCTGGCTTGCCTGCGATAGCGATCCAAAGGCCTACGAATACCTCAGCGCATGCGCCGGCTCAATCTTCGCCGCCCGATACGCTGGATACAGCGTCGCCAAAAAGCTCAACACAAACCCCGCCGTGCAAATCAGCACCACATCGCCACCTTGCAGCTCCGAAGGCAGGTTGCTGACAAAGTACACGTCCGAACTGAAGATATGCTGGCCGGTCACCCGCTCCATCCAGCCCACCAGCGCACTCACGTTCAGCGCCGCAATCACCCCCAGTACGCCGCCGATCAAGGTGCCGACGATGCCGATCACCGTGCCCTGCACCATGAAGATCGCCATGATCTGCCGTGGCGTGGCACCGATGGTGCGCAGGATGGCGATGTCGGCGCCCTTGTCGTTCACCACCATGATTAAGGTCGCGATGATGTTGAACGCCGCCACGGCGACGATCATCAGCAACAGCAGGCCGATCATGGTTTTTTCCATCTTCATCGCGCTGAACAGGCTGCCCTGGGTGTGGGTCCAGTCGTCCGCCTTGTAGGCCGCGCCCAGGCTGCCGGCGATATCCGCCGAGACCTTGGGCGCCGCATACAGGTCTTTCACCGCCAGGCGCACGCTTTGCACCTGGTTCGGCTGCCAGTGCTGGATCTCTGCCGCGTCGGCCATGTGAATCAAGGCCATGGAGCCATCCAGCTCGGCGCCGACCTTGAAGATACCGACCACATTCAGACGCTGCATACGCGGGGTGATACCCCCCGGCGCCGTGCTGATTTCCGGGACGATCAGGGTCAGCTTGTCGCCCACATTCAGGCGAAAGCGCCGTGCGGTGATTTCGCCGACCACCACGCCGAACTCACCGGGTTTCAGGTCTTCCAGTTTGCCCTGCACGATGTGCTGGGCCACGATCGACACCTTGCCTTCCTGGGCTGGATCGACGCCGCTGATCTCAATCGGCTGCATCGCGCCCTTGTAGGAGAACATGCCATCCATCTGCGTGAACGGTACTGCGGCGGTCACTTCAGGATTCTTCATCGCAGCGGCGGCCACTGGCTGCCAGTCGTCAATCGGGTTCACGCCGACGATAGTGGCGTGGGGCACCATGCCGAGGATGCGTGAGCTCATTTCGCGCTGGAAGCCATTCATCACCGACAACACCACGATCATCGCCAATACACCCAGGGCGAGGCCGATCATCGAGGTCATCGAGATAAACGAAACAAAACGGTTGCGGCGCTTGGCGCGGGTATAGCGCGTGCCGATGAAAATCGATAACGGTCTGAACATTCGCGGGCACCGTTGGAAAAATAGAAAACCCGATGTCAGACACCGGGCTTGAAACAGGTCAGATGGCGACCAGATGACCTTCCTGCAGGTGCAGCACACGGTCCATCTGGCGGGCCATGCTCATGTCATGGGTCACCACCAGGAACGCGGTGCGCATCTGCGTGCTCAGTTCCAGCATCAAGTCCTTGATGCCCTGGGCGGTGTGGGAGTCGAGGTTGCCGGTGGGCTC
This sequence comes from Pseudomonas sp. 18.1.10, assembly GCF_024655625.1. Taxonomy (NCBI): domain Bacteria; kingdom Pseudomonadati; phylum Pseudomonadota; class Gammaproteobacteria; order Pseudomonadales; family Pseudomonadaceae; genus Pseudomonas; species Pseudomonas sp. 18.1.10. The sequence goes on along the minus strand of NZ_JANLGL010000018.1, from coordinate 26,738 downwards.
GTCGAGCATCACCAGGCCCGGGTTGTTCACCAGGGCGCGGGCGATGGCCACGCGCTGGCGTTCGCCGCCGGACAGTTCGGCCGGTTTGTGCTCCAGGCGATGGCCCAGGCCGACGCGCTCCAGCAGCGCCTTGGCGCGCTGACGGGCCTCCGGGATCGCGGTCTTGCCGATCAACAGCGGCATGCACACGTTTTCCAGGGCGGTGAACTCGGGCAACAGGTGGTGGAACTGGTACACAAAACCGAGGGAACGGTTGCGCAACTGGCCACGGGCCTTTTCACCGAGGGCCGACAGTTCTTCACCGGCCAGCCAGACGCTGCCCTGGGACGGCGTATCAAGGCCGCCCAACAGGTTCAGCAAGGTACTTTTGCCAGAGCCGGAACTGCCGACAATCGCCACGCGCTCGCCCGGGTGCAACTCCAGTTGCAGGTCTGACAGCACCACCACCGATTCCGGGCCTTCCTCGTAGGATTTGCCCAGGTTGCGGCAGCTCAAGATTGCTTTTTCACTCATGCCCGATTCACTCATAACGTAAGGCCTGTGCTGGCTGGGTGCGTGCCGCGCGCCAGGCTGGATACAGGGTGGCAAGGAAACTCAAGACCAACGCGGCGCCGCCCACCATCAGCACGTCCTGGGCCTGCACCTGGGACGGCAAGTAATCGATGAAGTAGACGTCGGCGTTGAGAAACTTGTGGCCGATCAGGGTTTCGAGGCCGGCGATGGCGGCGCTGACGTTCAGCGCGGCAAGGATGCCGACGGCGGTGCCGATCAGGGTGCCGACCACGCCGATCACCGTGCCCTGCACCATGAAGATCGCCATGATCTGCCCCGGCGTGGCGCCAAGGGTGCGCAAGATGGCGATGTCGCCTTTCTTGTCATTCACCACCATCACCAGCGTGGAGATGATGTTGAACGCGGCCACGGCGACGATCAGCAGCAACAGCAGGCCGATCATGGCTTTTTCCATACGGATGGCCTGGTACAGGTTGCCGTGGGTGCGGGTCCAGTCGCGGGCGTAGTACTGGGATTCGCCCAGGTGCTGGGCGATTTCCCACGAGGTACGCGGGGCGTCGAACAAGTCGTTGAACTTGAGGCGCAGGCCCTGCACCTGGTCCGGCTTCCAGCGATGCAGGCGGGCCAGGTCGGTGAGGTTGGTCAGGCCGAGGTAGCCGTCGATCTCGCCGGCGCCCACGTGGAAGGTGCCGACCACGGTAAAGCGCTTCATGCGCGGGAACATGCCGGCGGGGGTCACGGTGACTTCCGGGGCGACGAAAGTCAGCTTGTCGCCCAGGTTCACACCGAGCTTGGCCGCAGCCTTGTCGCCGATCACGATGCCGAACTCGCCGGGAGCCAGGTCATCGAGTTTGCCCGACAACATGAACTTGTCGATGATCGAGACGTTGCGCTCCTGGGCCGGGTCGATGGCATTGAGCAGGATCTTCTGCACCTTGCCGTCGTGGGTCAGCAACCCCTGCATCTGGGTAAATGGCGCGACAGCCAGCACCTTGGGGTTCTGCTTGACCTTGTCGGCCAGGCTTTGCCAGTCACTGATGGGCGCATCGCCCTCGATGGTCGCGTGGGGCACCATGCCCAGCACGCGGGTGCGCATCTCATGATCGAAGCCGTTCATCACCGACAGCACCACGATCATCACGACCACGCCCAAGGCGAGCCCGATCATCGAGGTCAAGGAAATGAACGACACAAAATGATTGCGGCGCTTTGCACGGGTATAACGCGTGCCGATAAATACGAAGAGAGGTCTGAACATGTCGGGGCTTGTTCGGAGGAAAAGAAGACGTCCCGGTGGCGGGGTCTGGTAAGCAGCTTTACACTCAGACCATTAACGCTAGCTGGGGTTCGCCATGTCGACATTAGATGAAGAAGAGCGCCGCGAATACTACCGTATCGACGACATGATCGCACTTCAAATCAAAAGCCTGTCCGCCCCCGAAGCGGCGAGCAAGGAAGTGTTGCAGGATGAATCGCCGCTGTTCAATCTGCTCAGCGAACTGCACCTCAGCGAATTCGAAGCCCAGCACCTGCTGCGCCAGATCAGCGAGAAGGATCGCAGCCTCGCCGCCTTCCTCAAAGTCCAGAACAAACGCCTGGACCTGCTCAGCCAGGTCATGGCGCAAAGCCTGCGCACGGCGGTTGGCGAGCCGCAGCCGGTGATTATTTCCGAAGGCGGCATCGACTTCCAACACCCCACCCCGCTCGCCCCCGGCGCGCACCTGGCGGTCAAGCTGGTGCTGATGCCCCAGGCGCTCGGCCTGCTGCTGCGCGCACGGGTCACCCATTGCGATCCCAAAGGCGCTGGTTTTGACGTGGGCACGGAGTTCGAATCCATGACCGACGCCCAACGCCAGCTGCTTGCCCGCTACATCCTGCAGAAACAAGCCCAGGAACGCCGCCTGGCGCGGGAACAAAGCGACGCCCAAGACACCTGAACAAGCATTCACCCCGCCAGACGAGCTGGCGCATAGGAGCAACTGTGACCCTGATTTACGGCCACCGCGGTGCCAAAGGCGAAGCACCGGAAAACACCCTGACCAGCTTTCAGGAATGCCTCAAGCACGGCGTACGCCGCTGCGAACTGGACCTGCACCTGTCCATGGACGGCGAGTTGATGGTCATCCACGACCCGACCCTCAAGCGCACCACCGACCGGCGCGGCAAAGTCGTCGAGTACTCGGCGGCGGACCTTACGAAGATGGACGCACGCAAAGGCGGTCCGGGCTGGGTCAAGCCCTGCCCGATCCCACGTCTGGAAGAGTTGTTCGAGCAGTGCGACTTCGATCACTGGCAACTGGAAGTCAAAAGCGCCTCGCGCACCCGCGCTGCGACTACCGTGCTGGCGATTCGCGAGATGGCTGTACGCCATGGCCTGATGGACAAGGTCACGGTCACGTCAAGTTCGCGGGAAGTGCTGAAAGCGGCGGTGGAACTCACCCCCGACCTGTCACGCGGGCTGGTGGCCGAATACGCCTGGCTCGACCCGCTGAAGGTCGCGCAAAACTACGGCTGTGAGATTCTGGCGTTGAACTGGACGCTGTGCACCCCCGAGCGTCTGGAAAAAGCCCAGCGCCAGGGCCTGCACGTGTCCGTGTGGACAGTCAACGAACCTGCGCTGATGCGCAGGCTCGCCGACTTCGGCGTAGATAGCCTGATTACAGACTTTCCCGGTTTGGCCACTGCCACCCTCGAGAATTACTGAAATCGGTCTCCCCGGCCGGCTCAGGCCACCGGCCGGAGCCGCTCAAAAAAGCCGGTTGAGGCCGTCGTAGGCGGCTACCCGATAGGCTTCGGCCATGGTCGGGTAGTTGAACGTGGTGTTCACAAAATACTTGAGGGTATTTTGCTCGCCCGGCTGGTTCATGATGGCCTGGCCGATGTGCACGATCTCCGAGGCCTGGTAGCCGAAGCAATGCACGCCGAGGACTTCCAGGGTTTCGCGGTGGAACAGGATCTTCAACATGCCCTGCGGCTCGCCGGCGATCTGCGCACGCGCCATGCTCTTGAAGAACGCCTTGCCCACTTCGTAAGGCACCTTAGCCTTGGTCAGTTCGTGCTCGTTCTTGCCGATCGAGCTGATCTCGGGAATCGTGTAGATCCCGGTCGGCACGTCGTTCACATAACGCCAGCTGCCGTTGTCGACGATGCTGCCAGCGGCCGAACGGCCTTGGTCATGCGCCGCACTGGCCAGGCTCGGCCAGCCGATCACGTCGCCGGCGCCGTAGATGTTCGGCACGCAGGTGCGGTAGTTCTCGTCCACCTCGATCTGGCCACGGCCGTTGACCTTGACCCCGATGTTTTCCATGCCCAGCTTGTCGGTGTTGCCGGTCCGGCCGTTACACCACAGCAAGGCATCGGCCTTGATCTTCTTGCCGGACTTGAGGTGCAGGATCACCCCATTGTCCAGGCCTTCGACCCGCTCATACTCTTCGTTATGGCGCACTGTGATGTTGTTGTTGCTGAAGTGGTAGCTCAACGCCTGGGAGATTTCCGAGTCGAGGAAGCTCAGCAACTGGTCGCGGTTGTCCACCAGCTCCACCAGTACACCCAGGCCGCTGAAGATCGAGGCGTATTCACAGCCGATCACGCCGGCGCCGTAGATAATCAGTTTGCGCGGGGTATGGCCCAGGCTGAGGATGGTGTCGCTATCGTAGATACGCGGGTGGTGGAAATCGATATCGGCCGGGCGATACGGGCGCGAGCCGGTGGCGATGATGATGTGCTTGGCCACCAGCTTCTCGACCACGCCGTTGGAGCAGACCACTTCGACGGTTTGCTCGTCGGCAAAGCTGCCGGTGCCGAAGAACAGGTCGACACGGTTACGGGCGTAGTAACCGGTGCGCGAGGCCACTTGCTTGGAGATGACTTTCTCGGCGCTTTTCAGCACGTCCGGAAACGAGAACCAGCGCGGCTCACCAATGGCCCGGAACATCGGGTTGGTGTTGAACTGCATGATCTGGCGCACCGAGTGACGCAAGGCCTTGGACGGGATGGTACCCAGGTGGGTGCAGTTACCGCCGACCTGGCGACGGCTATCGACCATCGCCACCTTGCGCCCTGCCTTCGCGGCGTTCATCGCCGCACCTTCTCCAGCCGGGCCGGAACCCAGTACCACCACGTCGTAGTTGTAGACAGCCATGCGTACTCCTCAGAACAGGCCAGGCGTACGGTTGGACGCCAGGCTAAATCATGCCGCGGCCAGCGGTCATGAAGGACATTTTGGCTCAAGTGTGTGAACCGGGGCACAGTCTATATAAGGCTCAACGCCGCGCACATTAACCCTTGGTCGCGTCGTAGGCCAGTTTTGCCGTCACTACAGGGTAAGGAAATTGCAATTACACTGCCAGCAAGCACCTTTGCAGGACGGGCCATTATGCGGCATGTCGCTTTCTGTTTATTGATGATGTTGTCGGTCATGGTCCAAGCCAACGAGGCCGACCGGCTCAGGCAAGCCGGTTTTCCTGCGCAATCCCATGGGCTGGCGCTGAAAAACCAGGTGGTGCTGACCTATCTGTGGGCCGACGTCTACGCGGCAGCGCTGTATGCCCCGCCCGGGATGCGCGCCAAGCTCGCCTGGGAGCAGCAAAAGGCGCTGCGCCTTGAGCTGTATTACTTTCGCGATATCGATCGTGGCGATGTGGTCAAGGCCGCCAACACCACATTGAAGCGCCAGCAAGTCAGCGCCCGGTTGAAGCCAGAGGTGGACAGGCTGCATGCGCGCTTTCGCGACATCCAAAAAGGTGACCGGTATGCGCTGGATTTTCGCCCTGGGCGTGGGTTGAATCTGGAGATCAATGGGGAGGTGGTGTTCAGTAGCCCCAATGACGAACTGGCGCGGGTTTACCTGGGGATCTGGTTGGCGCCCAAGGGGTTGTCGGAGGGGTTGTTGGACTGAAGGTCATGTGTTGGCTGGGCTGACGCCATCGCGGGCAAGCCCGCTCCCACAGTTGAATGTATTCACAAATAGAAATCTGTGAACCCAGTCCAATGTGGGAGCTGGCTTGCCTGCGATGAGGCCCTTGCAGCCCCCGCAAAACCCCCAGGCATAAAAAAGCCCCGAACCATCCGGGGCTTTTTCATTCAGCGCAAAGGCTTAGCGCGGAAACGCAGGCGGGTTGACCCCAGCCATGTCTTCCATCACGCGAACCACCTGGCAGCTGTAGCCGAACTCGTTGTCGTACCACACGTACAGCACAACACGGTTGTCCTGGGTAATGGTCGCCTCGGCGTCCACCACACCGGCGTGGCGCGAGCCGACGAAGTCGGTGGAAACCACTTCCTGCGAGTTGACGAAGTCGATTTGCTTATGCAGATCGGAGTGCAGCGCCATGTAGCGCAGGTACTCGTTCATCTCTTCACGGGTAGCGGCTTTCTCAAGGTTCAGGTTGAGAATGGCCATCGACACGTTTGGCGTCGGCACACGGATCGCGTTACCGGTCAGCTTGCCGGCCAGCTCAGGCAGGGCCTTGGCAGCAGCGGTGGCAGCACCGGTCTCGGTGATTACCATGTTCAACGCGGCGCTACGGCCACGGCGATCGCCCTTGTGGAAGTTGTCGATCAGGTTCTGGTCGTTGGTGTACGAGTGAACCGTCTCAACGTGACCGTTGACGATACCGAACTTGTCATTCACAGCCTTCAGCACCGGCACGATGGCGTTGGTGGTGCAGGAAGCGGCGGACACGATCTTGTCGTCAGCGGTGATTTCACCGTGGTTGATGCCGTGCACGATGTTCTTCAGCTTGCCCTTGCCCGGTGCGGTCAGGACAACGCGGTCGATACCCGGGCAGGCCAGGTGTTGGCCCAGGCCTTCGGCATCACGCCATACACCGGTGTTGTCCACCAGCAGCGCATCTTTGATGCCGTACTGGGTGTAGTCCACTTCAGCCGGGTTCTTCGCGTAGATCACCTGGATCAGGTTACCGTTGGCGGTGATGGTGTTGTTTTCTTCGTCGATGACGATGGTGCCGTTGAACGGACCGTGTACCGAATCGCGACGCAGCAGGCTGGCGCGCTTGGTCAGGTCGTTGTCGGCGCCTTTGCGCACAACGATGGCACGCAGGCGCAGGCCGTCGCCGCCACCGGTTTTTTCGATGAGGATGCGCGCCAGCAGACGGCCGATACGACCGAAGCCGTACAACACAACGTCAGTGCCTTTGCGACCGGCAGCGTTTTGCTGGCCAACCACATCGGCCATCTCTTCACGCACGAACTGCTCGGCGCTGCGGCCGGCGCCTTCTTTGCGGAATTTATAGGCCAACTTGCCCAGGTCTACCGAAGCCGCGCCGAGCTTAAGCTCGCTCATGGCTTTCAGCAGTGGGAATGTTTCGTGGACGGAGAGTTCGCTGTCGTCGGCAGAACGGTGACGCGCAAAGCGGTGGGCTTTGAGAATCGCGATGACAGACTGGTTGATCAGGCTGCGGCCATAGATCGAGCTCACCACATTGTTATTGCGGTACAGCTGGCCGATAAGCGGAATCATCGCTTCTGCGAGTGCTTCACGGTCGATCCATTCACCAAGACACTGGTCGGGCTTCTGAGTCACGGGAACCTTCCACATGTAGGGGCAGAAAAAAGGGGCTACATTATGCCGCCCGACCGGCCTCGGAGCAATGCGCCCCAGGCAACAAAAAGTGCTTGCGAAAAAAAGGCACCGCGCTGGAGCCCAGTAAATACGCGGGTTCCAGAAGGCCACTAGCTGAGCCAAGCGGCCGACTTGTCCGTAACCCTCCGAAAACCTCGCCGGTTTTTGCACTACATAATGAGTCAAAACCCGCCTTTGTTTGTCTTAGCCACTACATTTCCTACAAACCGTAATAGGCTCAGTCAGCAACTGACAGACGGCGCCTCGCACCGTTACAATTACCGACTTTGTCGCAACGCTTGGAGCTCAACCTTCCGTGCCCGTCCTGCGTCTACCGCTTCTCCCTGCTGCGGCAGGCAAACAGCACTGGGGCAACCTGCCCGGTGCCGCCCTGAGCCTGGCCATTGCCGAGGCTGCCAGCGCAGCCAAGCGCTTTACCCTGCTGCTAACCGCCGACAGCCAGAGCGCCGAACGGTTGGAGCAGGAGCTGAGCTTCTTCGCCCCCGATTTGCCGGTGCTGCATTTCCCCGACTGGGAAACCCTGCCCTACGACCTGTTCTCGCCGCACCAGGACATCATCTCCCAGCGCATCGCCAGCCTCTACCGCCTGCCGGAACTGGCCCACGGCGTGCTGGTGGTGCCGATCACCACAGCCCTGCATCGCCTGGCGCCGACCAAATTCCTGCTGGGCAGCAGCCTGGTGCTGGATATCGGCCAGAAGCTGGATGTCGAGCAGATGCGCACACGCCTGGAAGCCAGCGGCTACCGCTGTGTGGACACGGTGTACGAGCACGGTGAGTTCGCGGTGCGCGGTGCGCTGATCGACCTGTTCCCGATGGGCAGCAAACTGCCCTATCGCATCGACCTGTTCGATGACGAAATCGAGACCCTGCGCACCTTCGACCCCGAGAACCAGCGCTCCATCGACAAGGTGGATTCGGTCAAGCTTCTGCCCGCACGGGAATTCCCGCTGCAAAAAGACGCGGTCACCCGCTTCAAGGCGCGCTTCCGTGAACGCTTTGACGTGGACTTCCGTCGTTGCCCGATCTTCCAGGACTTGAGCAGCGGGATTACACCCGCCGGTATCGAGTACTACCTGCCGCTGTTCTTCGACGAAACCTCCACGCTGTTCGATTACCTGCCCCAGGACACCCAAGTGTTCTCGCTGCCGGGCATCGAGCAAGCGGCGGAAAACTTCTGGAACGACGTGCGCAACCGCTACGAAGAACGCCGCGTCGATCCGTCCCGGCCTTTATTGCCGCCCGCCGAGCTGTTCCTGCCGGTGGAAGACTGCTTCGCCCGCCTGAAAAGCTGGCCGCGCGTGGTCGCCAGCCAGCAGGACGTGGACGCCGGCAGTGGCCGCGAACGCTTTCCCGCCGGGACGCTGCCGGACTTGGCCATCCAGGCCAAGGCCACGCAACCGCTGGAAGCGCTGTCCAACTTCCTCGGCGACTTCCCCGGCCGCGTGCTGTTTACCGCCGAATCCGCCGGCCGTCGCGAAGTGCTGCTGGAGCTGCTGGAACGCCTGAAGCTGCGGCCAAAAACCGTCGACAGCTGGCCGGACTTCGTCAAAGGCAAAGACCGCCTGGCGATCACCATCGCGCCGCTGGACGAAGGCTTGCTGCTGGATGACCCGGCGCTGGCACTGATCGCCGAGAGCCCGCTGTTTGGCCAACGCGTGATGCAGCGCCGCCGCCGGGAAAAACGCGCCGACGCCAACAACGACGCAGTCATCAAGAACCTCACCGAACTGCGCGAAGGCGCGCCGGTGGTGCATATCGACCATGGCGTCGGCCGTTACCTCGGCCTGCAAACCCTGGAGATCGACAACCAGGCCGCCGAATTCCTCACCATGGAATACGCCGAGGGCGCCAAGCTCTACGTGCCGGTGGCCAGCCTGCACCTGATCGCCCGCTACACCGGCAGCGACGATGCCCTCGCGCCGTTGCACCGCTTGGGCTCCGAGACCTGGCAGAAAGCCAAGCGCAAGGCCGCCGAGCAAGTGCGCGACGTCGCCGCCGAACTGCTCGACATCTATGCACGCCGGGCAGCGCGTGAAGGCTATGCCTTCGCCGACCCGAAAGCCGACTACGCCACCTTTAGCGCCGGCTTCCCCTTCGAAGAAACCCCGGACCAGCAAACCACCATCGAAGCGGTGCGCGCCGACATGCTCGCGCCCAAGCCGATGGACCGCCTGGTGTGTGGCGACGTGGGTTTCGGCAAGACCGAAGTGGCCATGCGCGCCGCCTTCATCGCCGTACACGGCGGCCGCCAGGTAGCGATCCTGGTGCCCACCACCCTGCTCGCCCAGCAGCACTACAACAGCTTCCGCGACCGCTTTGCCGACTGGCCGGTGACCGTGGAAGTGATGAGCCGCTTCAAGTCGGCCAAGGAAGTGAATGCGGCCATCGCCGACTTGGCCGAAGGCAAGATCGACATCGTGATCGGCACTCACAAGCTGCTGTCGGACGATGTGAAGATCAAGAACCTGGGCCTGGTGATAATCGACGAAGAACACCGTTTCGGCGTGCGCCAGAAAGAACAGCTCAAGGCCCTGCGCAGTGAAGTCGATATCCTCACCCTCACCGCCACACCGATTCCGCGCACGCTGAACATGGCGGTGTCGGGCATGCGCGACCTGTCGATCATCGCCACGCCGCCGGCGCGTCGCTTGTCGGTGCGCACCTTCGTGATGGAGCAGAACAAAAGCACGGTCAAGGAAGCACTGCTGCGTGAACTGCTGCGCGGCGGGCAGGTGTATTACCTGCACAACGATGTGAAAACCATCGAGAAATGCGCCGCCGACCTCGCCGAGCTGGTGCCGGAAGCACGTATCGCCATCGGCCACGGGCAGATGCGCGAGCGCGAACTCGAACAGGTGATGAGCGACTTCTACCACAAGCGCTTCAACGTGCTGATCGCCTCGACCATCATCGAGACCGGCATCGACGTGCCGAGCGCCAACACCATCATCATCGAGCGCGCCGACAAGTTCGGCCTGGCGCAGCTGCACCAGCTGCGCGGCCGCGTCGGGCGTAGCCACCACCAGGCGTATGCCTATTTGCTCACGCCGCCGCGCCAACAGATCACGTCCGACGCCGAGAAGCGCCTGGAAGCCATCGCCAACACCCAGGACCTGGGCGCCGGTTTTGTGCTGGCCACCAACGACCTGGAAATCCGTGGCGCCGGCGAACTGCTGGGCGACGGCCAGAGCGGGCAGATCCAAGCGGTAGGCTTCACCCTTTATATGGAGATGCTTGAGCGGGCGGTGAAAGCGATCCGCAAGGGCGAACAGCCGAACCTCGATCAGCCGTTGGGCGGCGGCCCGGAAATCAACCTGCGCTTGCCGGCGTTGATCCCCGAAGACTACCTGCCCGACGTGCACGCGCGGCTGATCCTGTACAAGCGCATTGCTTCGGCCACCGATGAAGAAGGCCTCAAGGACCTGCAAGTCGAGATGATCGACCGCTTCGGCCTGCTGCCGGAACCGACCAAGAACCTGGTGCGCCTGACCCTGCTGAAATTGCAGGCCGAGCAGCTGGGCATCAAGAAAGTCGATGCCGGGCCGCAAGGCGGGCGCATCGAGTTTGAAGCGCAGACGCCGGTGGACCCGCTGGTGCTGATAAAGCTGATCCAGGGCCAGCCCAACCGCTACAAGTTCGAAGGGGCTACGCTGTTCAAGTTCATGGTGCCAATGGAACGCGCCGAAGAACGCTTTAATACCCTGGAGGCGCTGTTTGAGCGCCTCATCCCGAAATCTGTTTGAAGGACGCCATCATGCGCCTGTTCCGCATCCTGAGCCTGTTGTTGGTGGTCGTGGCCCCGTCGGCGTTCGCCGACAGCCCGTACCAGGTGGAAATGATCCTGGTGCGCCAGAATGCGGAGCCGGTCATCAACAGCCGCGCCGCCCCGGAAAACTGGGATGCCGGGGCTGTGCGCCTGGGTTCCGACAAACTGAGCCCGCCACGCCTGAACAATATCGTCGACAAGCTCCGCGCCGATAACAGCTACACCGTGCTCGCGCACAAGGCCTGGGAGCAAAACCTCGGCGAGCAACCGGTGAAAATCGCCATCACCGACGGCCAGGAACAGTTCGGCCAATTCCCTATCGAGGGTGTTCTCAACCTGCAACTGGGCCGTTTCACCGACATCGACGCGAACTTCTGGATCAACACGTTCGACAGCAACGGCAGCGTGATCGCCAGCGAGCACCTGAGCCAGACCGACGTGCGCACCAAGAACAACCAGCTCAACTACCTGGACGGCGGCCACCTGGCGTTGCTGGTCAAGATCACCTCGCTGACCGCCAAGCCGCCCAGTGCACCACCGCCCGACGTTCAGGACTGATGACGCGCCATGTCCCTGACGTCGCAGTTGACCAAACCCCTGGCCCCGTCGTGGGCCAATCGCTTTAAAGAGCAGAGCCTGGAGCGCGGGCGCCGTTATGCCCTGGAGAACCGCGTGCGCATCGTCGAGTGCGGCGACAGCACCATCGTCGCCAGTTGCGAAGGCTCGGGCGGCAACGTCTACCGGCAGACCATCGCGCTGCGCGAATCGGCCAAGGGCACGCTGATCCTCGTCGACAGCCGCTGCACCTGCCCGGTGCATAGCAACTGCAAACACATCGCCGCCGTGCTGCTCAAGGTCCAGGAAACCCTGGCCTACCCCGCCGCCGCCCAGGATGCCGAGCTGCTGGAAAAACTCCAGGCCGTGCTGGACAACCGCGTGGTGCTGCCGCAAGTGGTCATGGAGGACGTACCACCGGTGCCGCGCCTGTGGCTGGCCAGTGTCGAATTCAGTGCGTTTGAACCGCGCAACGGCAAGATGCAGCGTTACATCCAGCACCGTGCGGCGCTGTCGTTCAACTACCTGGGCAACTATGTCAGCGGGCAGAAGAACGCCGACATCATCGTCCGCCAGGACACCCAGAGCCTGCGGATCAAGCGCCATCCCGAGCTGGAACAGCCCTATCGCGAACAACTGCGCCTGCTCGGTTTCAAGATCGCCACGCGCCAGAGCAAAGCCTTGCCGGAGAGCGCCGGCGAACTGTTCGAGATGGTCAATGACAGCGCCTGGCTGAACTTCACCCTGAACGTATCGCCCACCTTGCGCGCCGAAGGCTGGGAGTTGCTGATCGATGATGATTTCGGCTTCGACCTGAGCGCCGTTGACGATTGGTACGCCACCGTCGACGAGGGCCCCGAACGCGATTGGTTCGACCTGGAACTGGGGATCATCGTCAACGGCGAGCGCCTGAGCCTGCTGCCGATCCTGTTGAACCTGATGCGTTCCCACACCGAAATCCTCAACCCGGAAAAACTCGCACGCCGTCGTGATGACGAGCTGATTCTGGTGAATATCCCCGGCCTGCCCAACGGCCATGGCCCGCTGCAAGTGGCGTTGCCCTACGGCCGCTTGAAGCCGGTGCTGGCAACCCTCGGCGAGTTTTACCTACAGGAAGCCGGCACCACCACCTTGCGCCTGGCCAAGGCCGACGCCATTCGCCTGAACCCGCTGGAAGATTTGCCCCTGCAATGGGAGGGCGGCGAAAAAATCCGCAACTTCGCCCAGCGCCTGCGCGACATCAAGGACTTCACCTGCGTGGCGCCCGAGGGGCTGAACGCGACCTTGCGCCCGTATCAACTGGAAGGCTTGAGCTGGATGCAGTCGCTGCGCCAGTTGGATGTGGGCGGCATTCTTGCGGACGACATGGGCCTGGGCAAAACCCTGCAAACCCTGGCGCACATTCTCACCGAGAAAAACGCCGGGCGCCTGGACCGCCCGTGCATGGTGGTGATGCCCACCAGCCTGATCCCCAACTGGCTCGATGAAGCGGCGCACTTCACCCCGCAACTCAAGGTCGTGGCCCTCTACGGCGCCGGGCGTAAGAAACACTTCAAGAACTTGCAGGACTATGACCTGCTGCTGACCACCTATGCCCTGCTCCCCAAGGACATCGAACTGCTCGCCGCCCAACCGCTGCATGTGCTGATACTCGACGAAGCCCAGTACATCAAGAACCCCAACAGCAAGGCGGCCCAGGCCGCGCGCGAACTGAATGCGCGGCAGCGCCTGTGCCTGAGCGGCACGCCGCTGGAAAACCACCTGGGTGAACTGTGGTCGCTGTTCCACTTCCTGCTGCCAGGCTGGCTGGGCGACGTGAAGAGCTTCAACCGCGATTACCGCGTGCCCATCGAAAAGCGTGCCAGTGAGGTGCGATTGCAGCACCTCAACGGCAGGATCAAACCCTTCCTGCTGCGCCGCACCAAAGAACAGGTGGCCACGGAGTTGCCGCCCAAGACCGAGATCATCCACTGGGTCGATCTCAACGAAGCCCAGCGCGACGTATACGAAACCATGCGCCTGGCCATGGACAAGAAGGTGCGCGACGAAATCACCCGCAAGGGCGTGGCGCGCAGCCAGATCATCATTCTTGAAGCGCTGCTCAAGCTGCGCCAGGTGTGCTGCGACCTCCGCCTGGTCAACGACGCCGCCCTGCCCGCCCGTGGCAGCAGCTCGGGCAAGCTCGACAGCCTGATGGAAATGCTCGAAGAACTGTTTGCCGAAGGGCGGCGAATCCTGTTGTTTTCGCAGTTCACCTCGATGCTCAGCCTGATCGAAGCCGAACTGAAAAAACGCGGCGTCTCCTACGCCCTGTTGACCGGCCAGACCCGCGATCGGCGCACGCCGGTGAAGGACTTCCAGAGCGGCAAGCTGCAGATTTTTCTCATCAGCCTGAAGGCCGGCGGCGTGGGCCTGAACCTGACGGAAGCGGACACGGTGATCCACTACGATCCTTGGTGGAACCCGGCCACGGAAAACCAGGCCACCGACCGCGCGTACCGCATCGGTCAGGAGAAGCCGGTGTTCGTCTACAAGATGATTGCGCGGGGCACGGTGGAGGAGAAAATCCAGCATCTGCAGAAGGAAAAATCCGACTTGGCGGCGGGCGTGCTGGATGGGCGTACGACGGGGGATTGGCAGTTGGGTAACGAGGATATCGAGGCGTTGTTTGCGCCGTTGCCCAATAAGCAAGAGAAGCGCTGATTTCGAGACCGCTTTCGCGAGCAAGCCCGCTCCCACATTCGACCGAGTTCCAACTTTGGAATGCTGCCAAATGTGGGAGCGGGCTTGCTCGCGAACGCCGCGCCGCGGTCTTCAGCCAATCAACTGAGCATCCCGCAACGCAGTCAGCGCCGCCAACCACCGCGGGTCCTGCTTGTAATCCGTCGACGCCATCGCCTGCCCACGCATCCGCGCAATCCGCGCCGACGGCGTCACTTTCATCCGCTGCGCCGCAGTCAATGCCAACTCTGCCGCCGCACGATCGTTGCACACCAGCCCCATGTCGCAACCCGCCGTCAGCGCAGCCTCGATCCGACTGGCCGCATCGCCGACCACATGGGCGCCCGCCATGGACAGGTCATCGCTGAAAATCACCCCATCAAACTGCAACTCACCGCGCAGGATGTCTTGCAGCCAGCGCCGCGAAAAGCCTGCGGGCTGGGCATCGACTTGCGGGTAGATGACGTGGGCGGGCATGACTGCCGCCAGTTGCTGGCTCAGGCGTGCGAAAGGCACCAGGTCATTGGCGCGAATCTCTTCCAGGCTGCGTTCATCATTGGGAATGGCAACGTGGGAATCGGCCTCAGCCCAACCGTGTCCGGGGAAATGTTTACCGGTAGCGGCCATGCCGGCGCTGTTCATGCCACGGATAAAGGCTCCGGCGAGCACGGCGGCGCGCTCGGGGTCACCTTCGAAAGAACGGGTGCCGACCACGGCGCTGCGCTGGTAATCCAGGTCCAGTACCGGGGCAAAGCTCAGGTCGAGGCCCACGGCCAGCACTTCAGTGGCCATGATCCAGCCGCACTGTTCGGCCAGGTATTCGGCGTTGGGGTTGTCGGCCAGCGCACGCATGGCCGGCAGGCGCACAAAGCCCTGGCGCAGGCGCTGTACACGACCGCCCTCCTGATCGACGGCCAGCAGCAGGTCCGGGCGCACGGCACGAATCGCCGCGCTCAGCTCCCGCACCTGACGCGGGTGTTCGATATTGCGCGCAAAAATGATCAGGCCGCCCACTTCAGGCTGGCGCAACAGGTGGCGATCCTCGGCCGTCAGCCAGGTGCCGGCCACGTCAACCATCAAAGAACCTTGCAGGGCAGCAGTCATAAACCTTCCTTAAATAACGCACACAACCCGCTGCACTCACCCAATGCGATGAGCACGGTGAGCACAGCGGGTTGCGAGTAAATAGCTGAATTCGGCATGGGCGGCTAGCTTAGCGGATGCAAGCGGCCGCGCACACCCGGGAGGGTCAAACCTTGGCGACTGCCGGCGTGGATTTGCTGCGCGGGCGCAATTGCGCGGCAGCCATGGCCTGGTCGGTCACCCCGGTTTCGGCACGCATGCCGGCAGCGAGGAACGGCACCATCAGGCGCATGACCTGCTCGATGGAGGTGTTCACCCCGAAGTCGGTCTCGGCAATGGCACGCAACGCCTTGATCCCGGACATGCTGAACGCGGCGGCGCCGAGCATGAAATGCACGCGCCAGAACAACTCGATGGGCGGAATACGCGGGGCGGCTTCATTGACCAGCAACATATAGCGACGGAATACCTTGCCGTACATGTCTTCCAGATAACGGCGCAAGTGACCCTGGCTCTGGCTGAACGCCAAGCCCAGCAAACGCATGAAGATCGACAGGTCGTTGCCGCTGCGCGGCTGTACCACCAACGCTTGCTCGACGAGAATTTCCAGCAGGTCTTCCAGGCTTGGCTTGTTTTCGGGCTTGGTCTGGCGGCGTTCCAGCTCGCGGTCGAGACTGGCGCAGAACGGCCCGAGGAAGCGCGAGAACACGGCCTGAATCAGGGCTTTTTTCGAGCCGAAATGGTAATTCACGGCGGCGAGATTAACCCCGGCCTTGCTGGTGATGAGCCGCAATGAAGTTTCAGCAAATCCTTTTTCCGCGAACAACTGCTCGGCAGCATCGAGAATGCGTTCAACGGTTTCCGACTGGGCCATGGCTACTCCGCCTGACAAACACTTGTTTGAAACATACGTTTCAGGTTGTGTCTTGTCAACCCTGAGGGGCCGTTTTCCGGCCGGGCAGTCATCTATTTCATCGCTATTTAATCACATCCTTCCTGGTCTGTAGGCAGCGCTATCTTCGGCTTGTAGGAGGAGTGACGAATGACCGTCCAGCGGAGTGGTAGAAAAGGATGATTGCCAAGCGCAGTTCACTGTATATAATCCCAGTCACTGTATAAAAAGACAGAGCGATCAACATGCTAAAACTGACGCCACGCCAAGCTGAGATTCTGGCTTTTATCAAGCGCTGCCTCGATGACAACGGCTACCCGCCGACACGAGCGGAAATTGCGCTGGAACTGGGATTCAAGTCCCCCAACGCCGCCGAAGAACACCTCAAGGCCCTCGCTCGCAAAGGCGCGATCGAGATGACCCCGGGTGCCTCACGCGGCATTCGTATCCCTGGCTTCGAAGCCAAGGCCGACGAATCGACCCTGCCGATCATCGGTCGCGTCGCCGCCGGTGCGCCGATCCTGGCGCAGCAGCACGTCGAGGAATCCTGCAACATCAACCCGACCTTCTTCCATCCTCGCGCCGACTATCTGTTGCGCGTCCATGGCATGAGCATGAAGGACGTGGGCATCTTCGATGGCGACCTGCTGGCCGTCCACACCACCCGCGAAGCCCGTAATGGCCAGATCGTCGTCGCCCGTATCGGCGATGAAGTCACCGTCAAACGCTTCAAGCGCGAAGGCAGCAAGGTCTGGCTCCTGGCCGAGAACCCTGAGTTCGCCCCGATTGAAGTGAACCTGAAAGATCAGGACCTGGTGATCGAAGGCTTGAGCGTCGGCGTCATTCGCCGCTAAAGGAGGCATCATGCAGCTCGTGCACACCCCGCAACACACACAACTGTCGCTGTTCGAGGCCTTTATGGCCCAACCCCTTGCGCCTATCCTCAAGGAAACGGTCGAGGCGCCCTGGAGCGCCGAGCCCGAGGCGTTCAGTGAATTGTCGTTGCGCGGTGCGGCCGGGAGCTGCCTGAGCCTGCTGGCGCCAATCCTGCGCGAACTCAGCGAGGAACAGGACGACGCCCGCTGGCTGACGCTGATCGCCCCGCCTGCCAGCCTGACCCAGGCCTGGCTGCGGGACGCCGGCCTCAACCGTGAGCGCATCCTGCTACTGCAACCGCGCGGCGCGCAAAGTGCCCAGCAGTTGACCTGCGAAGCGTTGCGCCTGGGCCGTAGCCATACGGTGGTGAGTTGGTTGAATCCGCTGAATGCGACTGCCAAGCAGCAGCTGATCGGCGCCGCACGTACGGGCGATGCTCAGAGTTTGAATATTCGATTGGGATAAAGCCACAGGCTGAACTGTGGTGGGCCCGCTTGCTGTGGCGAGCGAGCTTGCTCGCGCTGGGCTGCGAAGCAGCCCCAAAACCAGACACCGTGGAATGCCTGATACACCGCATCAATCTATTCAGGGCCGCTTCGCAGCCCAGCGGGAGCAAGCTCCCTCGCCGCAAAAGCCCGCTCAGCACAGCGAGCCCGTAAAACCACAGCAGACACCTTAACCACAGTTCTCAGTGCAGAACCCGCGGCCCATCATCCTTCTCCGGCTCGCCTTCCGCCAGGCGACCTGCCATCTGCACACCCACGCTCAACATGGCTTTTGCGACTTCCACGTGCTGGCCTTGCAGGAACGCCTTGGCGTCCTCGGAAAAATCCAAAGTCACCAGAGAACCCTCGTCCTCAGCCCGACGCAGCTCGATTCGGCCGTCAGGCAGTTCAACAATTTCCAGAAAGGACGTTGGCATAAAAGTCTGTTCTCCACGAAAGGCCGCGATTATATCAGTCATCCACCCGGCCCCGCTGAGGATCTGAAGAGGTTTCTTTACAGCATGATGAATGGTGCTCTCTGCTGTGTGACTGAACAATGGGGGTGCCTCAGCACTCGTTCAAGCCTTCGCGAAACCGCAACGCCAGCTTTTTCAGTTCCTGGCGCCAGCCTTCCAGCTCTTCCCGACTCAATGGCTTGGGCTCATCGTCTTCCAACGAAACCGCCACGATCAGCGGCTGGGTCACGTCCCCCTTGGGCACATGGGGAACGCGCGGCGGCTGGAACATATCGGCATGGGCCTTGAGCAAGCGCGCCACCCAACTGTCGGGGCTCTGGGCCATTTCCACCAGTTCTGCCAGTTCGGGGATGGCCATGGTCTCCAGGACTTCGTGGGTCATGATCAGCTCTGCACGCGGCGCACCGGCCTGGGGCAAGCGATAGAACCCGGCGATTTCATGGCACAAGCCCAGCAACGCACCGTAGAGGTGGAACAATGCCGCTTCACGCCCCGCCTGGACCAACGCGATGGCATTCATCTCCTTCCCTTCCTCGGCGCGGCCAAGGGCTTCCAGGGACAAACCCGCGAAGTAAATTTTCTGATTGGTACGGGTATAGAGTTCGTTGGCCATAACGGCAGTCTCCACAACGAAAAGAGGCGTGATGCTGGCTTTGTAATGTGGCGAGGGAGCTTGCTCCCGCCGGGGTGCGCAGCGCCCCCAAAAGCTTGGGCCTGCTGCGCAGTCCAGCGGGAGCAAGCTCCCTCGCCACAGCAAGCCCGTCCCTACAACCTAGTCAGACTAGTCGATCAAGCGCCCTGGCGCTTGTCCTCGACCTTCCACTTGCCGCCGTCGTAGAACGCCTTCCAGCCAGTAGGCTTGCCGTCCACTTCGGTCTGCACGTACTGCTCCTTGGTCTTGCGGCTGTAGCGGATCACGGCTGGGCGACCATCCGGGTCCTTCTTCGGCGCTTCACACAGGAAGTGGTACTTAGGATCGATCTCATCCTTGTGCGGCACGATCTCCATCACCAACGGCGCACGGGTCTCGCGGTTTTTCGGGAACTGGCTCGCAGCCAGGAACAGGCCCGAAGCACCGTCACGCAGGATATAGGTGTCGTTGACCTTCTCGCACTTGAGCTCCGGCATCTTCACCGGGTCCATTTTCGGCGGCGCCGCGTCACCGCTTTTCAGCAGCTTGCGGGTGTTCTTGCAGGTCGCGTTGGTGCAACCGAAGAACTTGCCGAAGCGGCCGGTCTTGAGTTGCATTTCACTGCCGCACTTGTCGCATTCCAGGCTCGGACCTTCGTAGCCCTTGATGCGGTAGGTGCCCTCTTCAATCTCGTAGCCGTTGCAATCCGGGTTGTTACCGCAGATGTGCAGCTTGTGCTTCTCGTCCAGCAGGTAGGCGTCCATCGCCGTGCTGCAGATCGGGCAGCGGTGCTTGCCACGCAGTACCAGCGACTCGGATTCACCCTCGTCGTCAGCCGCGATTTCATCGCCGGGCACGAGGTTGACGGTGGCCTTGCAGCGCTCTTTCGGCGGCAGGCTGTAGCCCGAGCAACCGAGGAACACGCCAGTGGAAGCAGTACGGATCTGCATCGGACGGCCGCACGTCAGGCACGGGATGTCTGTCATCACCGGCTGGTTGGCACGCATGCCGTGCTCTGGGCTTTCGGCCACTTCGAGCTTCTTCTTGAAGTCGCCGTAGAACTCGTCCAGCACGCTCTTCCAGTCACGCTCGCCCTGGGCCACGTCATCGAGGTTCTCTTCCATGCCGGCGGTGAAGCCGTAATCCATCAGGTTGGAGAAGCTCTCGGACAGGCGCTCGGTGACGATGTCGCCCATCTTTTCCGAGTAGAAGCGACGGTTATGCAGGGCAACGTAGCCACGGTCCTGAATGGTCGAGATGATCGCCGCATAAGTCGAAGGACGACCGATACCGCGTTTTTCCATCTCTTTCACCAGGCTGGCTTCCGAGTAACGGGCCGGCGGCTTGGTGAAGTGCTGGGACGGATCCAGCTTGATCAGTTTCAGCGTATCGCCCTGGGCCATGTCCGGCAGCACGTCGTCGTCGCCTGGCTTGGCGATTTGCGGCATCACGCGGGTGTAGCCGTCGAACTTGAGGATACGGCCCTTGGCACGCAGCTCGAAGTCGGAAGCCGCCACCGTCACCGTGGTGGACAGGTATTGCGCCGGCAGCATCTGGCAGGCCAGGAATTGGCGCCAGATCAGCTCGTAGAGGCGCTCAGCGTCGCGCTCCATGCCGGTCAGCTTGGCAGGCGTGGTGTTGGCGTCAGAAGGACGAATCGCTTCGTGAGCCTCTTGTGCGCCTTCCTTGCTGCTGTAGACGTTCGGGTTCTCCGGCAGGTACTTCTTGCCGAACTCGCCTTCAATATACGTACGTGCCATCGCCACCGCGTCTTGCGACAGGTTGGTGGAGTCAGTACGCATATAAGTGATGTAGCCGGCTTCGTACAAGCGCTGGGCCATCATCATGGTTTTCTTCACACCAAAGCCCAGGCGGTTGCTCGCGGCCTGTTGCAGGGTGGAGGTGATGAACGGCGCCGACGGCTTGCTGCTGGTCGGTTTGTCTTCACGCTTGACGATGCTGTAGCTGGAAGACTTGAGCTTCTCCAGCGCGGCCATGGCCTGGGCTTCGTTCAGCGGCTTGAAGGCCTCGCCTTTCTCGCGGGCCACTTCGAAGCGCACGTTGGCGCCCTTGGCAGTGCCGAGGTCGGCATGGACTTCCCAGTACTCTTCAGGGATGAACGCACGGATCTCGCGCTCACGCTCCACCACCAGCTTCACCGCAACCGATTGCACACGGCCGGCGGACAGGCCACGGGCGATCTTCGCCCACAGCAGCGGCGAGACCATGTAGCCCACGACGCGGTCGAGGAAACGACGGGCCTGTTGGGCGTTGACGCGGTCGATGTCCAGCTCGCCCGGCTTGGAGAAGGCTTCCTGGATGGCTTTCTTGGTGATTTCGTTGAACACCACACGCTTGTAGCGGCTGTCATCACCGCCGATGGCTTCCCGCAGGTGCCAGGCAATGGCTTCCCCTTCGCGGTCCAAGTCCGTTGCGAGATAGATGGTGTCGGCATCCTTGGCGAGCCGGCGCAGCTCTTCGATGACCTTTTCCTTGCCCGGAAGGATTTCGTACTTGGCCTTCCAGCCATGATCCGGGTCCACACCCATGCGCGAGACCAGCTGCTTGCGCGCTTTCTCTTTAGGCGTGAGCACCGGACCTTCGCCCGCAGCGGCCTTGCCGCGCTTGGCGGCAGGCTCCTTGCTGGCGCTAGCCGAACCGCTGGTGGGCAGGTCTCGGATATGGCCGATACTCGACTTCACCACGTACTCGTTACCCAAGTACTTGTTGATGGTCTTGGCCTTAGCCGGGGATTCCACAATGACCAGCGATTTGCCCATGGATCGGAAAATTCCTG
The DNA here is from genome assembly GCF_024655625.1 of Pseudomonas sp. 18.1.10. Lineage (NCBI taxonomy): Bacteria > Pseudomonadati > Pseudomonadota > Gammaproteobacteria > Pseudomonadales > Pseudomonadaceae > Pseudomonas > Pseudomonas sp. 18.1.10. The sequence goes on along the minus strand of NZ_JANLGL010000018.1, from coordinate 5,337 downwards.
AATTCGAGAAGTGAGAGGCAGTTGGCGCCTGTCGCGGCAACGCTATATATAGTGGCAACAAGGTGAGGTCAAGCGCAGCATTCTGCGCGACCTGCCGTTATTGCCCTGAAAAAAGACTGGCTTCGGCCTGCACCAAAGCAAAGCGCGGGACCTGCTCGCCGTCAACTTCGACGGTCTCCAGGAACATGCTCAAAGGGCGCACCCAAAAGCCGTAATCGCCATACAGTGCTTGGTAGAACACCACTTCCTCTTCGGTCTCGGAGTGCCGCGCCACACTGAAAACGCGGTACTGCGGACCTTTATAATGCTGGTAGAGCCCTGGTTCGACTTGCATGCTCTGGCCCTCTTACAAAATTTGTTAAAAAAAAAAAATACAAAACCACCCAAAAACAAAAACCGGGGCACTGGGCCCCGGCTTCCGTCAACCCAACGCTTAGACGCGTTCGAAGACGGTGGAAATGCCTTGGCCGAGACCAATGCACATGGTGGCAACCCCAAGGTTGCCGCCATTTTGCTTCATCACGTTAAGCAAAGTGCCGGAGATACGTGCACCGGAGCAACCGAATGGGTGGCCCAGGGCAATCGCACCGCCGTGCAGGTTAACCTTCTCGTTCATCTTGTCGAGCACTTTCAGATCTTTCAGCACTGGCAGGGCCTGTGCGGCGAAAGCTTCGTTGAGCTCGAAGAAGTCGATGTCGTTGATGGTCAGGCCCGCGCGCTTCAAGGCTTTTTGTGTGGCCGGTACTGGACCATAGCCCATGATTGCCGGGTCCACACCCGCCACGGCCATCGAACGGATCACCGCCAGCGGCTGGATACCCAGGTCCTGGGCACGCTGCGCCGACATCACGATCATGCACGAAGCGCCGTCAGTGATTTGCGACGAAGTGCCCGCCGTCACGGTGCCGCCCTTTGGATTGAACGCTGGCTTCAAAGCCGCCAGGCTTTCCAGGGTGGTGTCCGGACGAATGGTTTCATCGTAGTCGAACAGTTTCAGGAAACCGTTCTCGTCGTAACCGTTCATCGGGATGATCTCATCCTTGAACTTGCCTTCCACGGTCGCCTTGTGGGCGAGCTGGTGGGAACGCACGCCGAACGCGTCCTGGGCTTCACGGGTGATGCCATGCATTTTGCCGAGCATTTCCGCGGTCAGGCCCATCATGCCCGAGGCTTTCGCCGCGTACAGCGACATGTGCGGGTTAGGATCGACGCCGTGCATCATGCTGACGTGGCCCATGTGCTCCACGCCGCCGACCACGAACACATCACCGTTACCGGTCATGATCGCTTGCGCAGCGGTGTGCAGCGCGCTCATCGACGAGCCACACAGGCGGCTGACGGTCTGGCCGGCAGCGGTGTGCGGGATCTGGGTCATCAGCGACGCCATGCGCGCGATGTTCCAGCCCTGCTCCAGGGTCTGGTTGACGCAGCCCCAGATCACGTCCTCGACTTCGTTCGGATCGACCTTGACGTTACGTTCCAGCAATTTGCTGATGAGGTGCGCCGACATGTCTTCGGCGCGGGTGTTGCGGTGCATGCCGCCCTTGGAGCGGCCCATCGGAGTGCGACCGAAGTCCACAATCACGACGTCTCTTGGATTCAAGCTCATAAATAGTCTCGCTCTAGTCGTTTGGGCGCTTAACCGAAGAAGCTCTGGCCGTTCTTGGCCATTTCACGCAGCTTCGCGGTCGGGTGGTACAGCGGGCCCAAATCAGCGTATTGGTCAGCCAGGGCAACGAACTCGGCCACACCGATCGAATCGATGTAACGCAGCGCACCACCACGGAATGGAGGGAAACCAATACCGTACACCAGGCCCATATCGGCTTCGGCGGCGGTTTCAACGATGCCGTCTTCCAGGCAACGCACGGTTTCCAGGCACAGGGCGATCATCATCCAGTTGATGATGTCTTCGTCCGACACCTCACGCTGCTCATAGATGACAGGCGCGAGTACTTCGTGAACCGATGGATCGGCCACTTTCTTCTGCTTGCCCTTCTTGTCAGCCTCGTAGGCATAGAAGCCCTTGCCGTTCTTCTGGCCCAGGCGCTTGGCCTCGTAGAGCGCGTCAATCGCCGAGCGGCGGTCGTCTTTCATGCGGTCCGGGAAGCCTTCAGCCATCACGTCGCGACCATGGTGGCCGGTGTCGATGCCGACCACGTCCATCAGGTACGCCGGGCCCATCGGCCAGCCGAATTTTTCCATGACTTTGTCGATGCGCACGAAGTCCACACCGGCGCTGACCAGCTTGGCGAAACCGCCGAAGTACGGGAACAACACGCGGTTGACCAGAAAGCCCGGGCAGTCATTGACCACGATCGGGTTCTTGCCCATTTTCTTGGCGTAGGCAACGGTGGTGGCAACAGCCAGCTCGCTGGACTTCTCGCCACGGATCACTTCCACCAGCGGCATCATGTGCACCGGGTTGAAGAAGTGCATGCCGACGAAGTTTTCCGGACGCTTGAGAGCCTTGGCCAGCAGCGAGATGGAAATGGTCGAGGTGTTCGACGCCAGGATGGTGTCTTCCTTCACGTGGCCTTCGACTTCAGCCAGTACCGCCTGCTTGACCTTCGGGTTCTCGACAACCGCTTCGACCACCAGGTCGACGTGGCCGAAATCGCCGTAGGACAGCGTAGGACGAATGCCGTTGAGCACTTCAGCCATCTTCGCAGCGGTCATGCGACCTTTGTCCACACGACCGACCAGCAGCTTGGCGGCTTCCGCCAGGCCTTGCTCGATACCGTGCTCGTTGATGTCTTTCATCAGGATCGGCGTGCCCTTGGACGCCGACTGATAGGCGATGCCGCCGCCCATGATACCGGCGCCGAGTACGGCAGCCTGTTTCACGTCGCGCGCGATTTCGTCGTAGGCCTTGGCCTTTTTCTTCAGTTCCTGATCGTTCAGGAACAGGCCGATCAGGCTCTGGGCTGCCGAGGTTTTCGCCAGCTTGACGAAACCTGCCGCTTCCACTTCCAGGGCTTTGTCGCGACCGAAGTTCGCCGCCTTCTGGATGGTCTTGATCGCTTCAACCGGCGCCGGGTAGTTCGGGCCGGCCTGGCCAGCCACGAAACCTTTGGCGGTTTCGAACGACATCATTTGTTCGATGGCGTTGAGCTTGAGTTTTTCCAGCTTCGGCTGACGCTTGGCCTTGTAGTCAAATTCGCCGCTGATGGCGCCCTTTATCAGGTTCAGTGCGGCTTCGGCCAGTTTGTCCGGGGCAACCACGGCGTCGACGGCACCGACTTTCAGCGCGTCTTCAGCACGGTTTTCCTTGCCGGCGGCGATCCACTCGATGGCGTTGTCGGCACCGATGATGCGCGGCAGACGGACGGTGCCGCCAAAGCCTGGGTAGATGCCCAGTTTGACTTCAGGCAAGCCGATCTTGGCCGTGGCCGACATGACGCGGAAGTCTGCCGCCAGGCACATTTCCAGGCCGCCGCCCAACGCGATGCCATTGATGGCAGCGACGGTCGGTACGTTGAGGTCTTCGAAATCGCTGAAAATCTTGTTGGCTTCGAGGTTGCCAGCCACCAGCTCGGCATCGGGCAGCTTGAAGTTGTCGACGAATTCGGTGATGTCCGCGCCGACGATAAACACGTCCTTGCCGCTGGAAACGATCACACCCTTGACCGAAGCATCTGCTTTGATGGTGTCTACGGCCTGACGCAATTCATTCAGGGTTAGACGGTTGAACTTGTTGACGGACTCACCCTTGAGGTCGAATTTCAATTCGACGATGCCGCTTTCAAGAGCCTTAACCGTGATGGCTTTACCTTCGTAAATCATCAACTGATCTCCACGATATGGACGCTGAACAGTACACATTGGACGCTGGCCTATTGGTTGGACATTGAGCTTTTCGTCAACGTTCAGGCCAATCCGCCAGGCACACCCGCCAATGCGATAGTCGGGGTTCTGTATGAGCGGTCTGACAGACAAACGCTCAATTCATACGCCCGTTTGATTTGGGTACGCCACCTTCATCCAATTCCGGGCAATTGTCAATCGCTCGAAAGGCTAGGAAAAACGCGACTTTCCAGTCAGTTCAGAACCCGAAGCCCAGGCCCGGGCCTCGTCAATATTCAAATATTCACGAAATCAATAATGGAAAAGTTGTGGGGAATGGCTGTACAGAACGGGATAAGCGGCTAGGCTAGCCGCAACCGTAAAGCGTCTGGATGAATATCCGACGCGTGCAACACGAAATTACCGGCCTGCCTGGCCAACTCCAGCCCGATGATGATGTCGGGCTTTTTATTGCCTGTTGTTTATCAGGCCAGGGCCTTGAGTAGCGTGTCGATCTCCTGCAACACACTCGCCTCGCCCTTCTCCCCCCAATACAAGGCGATCATCTGCTTGTCGGCCTCGATCTTGTAGACGTTATCCGGCAGCCTCGAAAAATACGGCAACAACTTTTCATCGACGCAGGCTTCACGCCATTGGTTGACCCACACCCCCGGCTCCAACTGCCAGTAGCTCCACAGCGCCGGTGTGCTGCCACGCCGTGGCCGGCAGTACTGCGCACAGGGGCTTGGCGGCTCCTGCTTGAGCCAGTGCGGCCACTCCTGGGGCGACAACTGCATGGCCAGGCCTATGCGGCGCGCCTCCATGCGCAGGGCCATGCGCCCGCTCTGATGGCGCGACGGACGCAGCCATGCCAGAGGGCTCAACACCACCACAAGGATTGACACCACTATCCAGACCGTCATATGTGTACTCCCGAATTTCTAGATGAGCGGATTTGATCTGACGCAACCCCATCCGCTTGAAAGCAGCCATACTGAATTTATTGCAGTCCCTTGGAGGAACGCCTCATGCCCTACCAACATATTCTGGTCGCTGTCGATCTGACCGAAGAGTGCGATCCAGTGATCAAGCGCGCACAGGAATCTGCATTGGCCAATGGCGCCATTCTCTCGCTGGTGCACATCGTCGAGCCCATGGCCATGGCCTTTGGCGGTGACGTGCCAATGGACCTTTCCCAGTTGCAGCAACAACAATTCGATCAGGCCAAAGAGCGCCTTGACCGCTTGATTCTCAAATACCCACACTTGAAAAAAGAAGACTGCCACCTGACCTACGGCCAACCGCGCCAGGAAATCCACCACCTGGCCAAGGAAAAGGCCTGCGACCTGATCGTGGTCGGCAGCCATGGCCGCCACGGCCTGGCGCTGCTGCTGGGTTCCACCGCCAATGATGTACTGCACGGCGCGCCGTGTGACGTGCTGGCCGTCCGGTTGGTAAAGACCCCGTAGGACCACACAGATCCAATGTGGGAGCGGGCTTGCTCGCGAAAGCTTTTTGTCAGTTGAAACATCTGGTGGCTGACACACCGCT
>NZ_JANLGL010000189.1:0-10411 GCF_024655625.1 Pseudomonas sp. 18.1.10 | reverse complement strand
TGATCCACCGCTTTCGCGAGCAAGCCCGCTCCCACACAAGCCAGCTCCCACAGTTTGATCTGTGTGAACCTCAGGCCTCGGGCATGAGTTGCTGCCGGCACTCTAGCACCAACCTTGCACCGCCGCTCGCGCTGCTGCCCACCTCCAACTTGAACCCGTGCAGGTTGATGATCGCCGCGACAATCGACAAGCCCAAGCCAAACCCGCCTTGCTGGTCGTTTTCATCCACGCGATAGAAGCGCTGGAACACCGCGTTGCGTTCGGCAATCGGGATGCCCGGCCCGGAGTCGTGTACTTCGATGCGCGTGCTGCCGGCGTCGTTCACGGCGCGCAGGACCACTTCGCCGCCCGCCGGGGAGAACTTGATCGAGTTGCTCAGCAGGTTGGCCAGCGCTTCGAACAACAGGGCGCGGTCGCCGGTGATCCAGGGCAGGGAGTCCGGGGTGTCGAGCACCAGTTGCAGCTCGCCTTCTTCGGCCAGCGGCAGGTAGAAGTCATGCAGTTCGCGCAGCAACGGCAGCGGGTCCATCACCAGGAAACCCGAGCGGCGCTGGTGGTCTTCCAGTTCTGAAATGCGCAACAGCCCGCGAAAACGCGCCATCAGCGTGTCGGTTTCGGCAATGGCATCATCCAGTTTTACCGCAAAGCCGGAGTCTTCTTCTGCCTCTTGCCTGATGCGGTACAACTGCGCCCTCAAGCGGGTCAGCGGGGTGCGCAGGTCGTGGGCGATGTTGTCGCACACGCCCTTGACCTCGTTCATCAGCTTTTCGATGCGGTCGAGCATGGCGTTGACGATGGCGGCGAGCATGTCCAGTTCGTCGCGCCGATTCGACAGCGGCAGGCGGTGGGTCAGGTCGCCGGCGACGATGGCCTCGGCGCTTGCTTGAATGCCGCGAATGCGCCGCAACGGGCGGCGGCGCAGCAGGTGCCAGCCGGCGGCGCCGGGGATGATGGTCAGCGACAGCGCCCACAGCAGGGCATGCCAGATGATCCGGGTCACGCCAAACAGCGAACCGTTGGCGCGCACCAGCACCAGCCAGCGGCCGTCGTCGGTGTGGGTGGCCACGGCGTCGCAGCTGTCCTTGGGCAACTTGGGGTCGTCGGAGTCGACGCAGTTGGCCAGGGCGTGGATCTTGCCGTCCAGCGGCAGGTCGGGCGGCACGGCGCGGATCGGTCCGCTCAGCGGGTTGAATTGCTCGTCGAACAAACCGTAGGCGTCCACGCCCTTCATGTCGAATGTCATGCTGGTGGTCAGCGCTTCCACCAGTTCCTCGCCGTCGAAGCGCTGGAACAGGTGCTGGCGCTGCATCAGCGAATGGCGCGAGAGGTCGCCCAGGTAACCGGACACCTCGTAATACAGCACCCCCATGAGGATGCAGCTCCAGGCCACAAACAACGAACTGTACAGCGCCAGCAAGCGGCTGCTGGAAGAACGCCAGCCCTTAGAGGGGTTCAGCAATGACATAGCCGGAACCTCGTACCGTGCGGATCAGCGGCGTGAGGCCCGGTGGATCGATCTTTTTGCGCAGGCGGCCGATGTGCACGTCGATCAGGTTGGTGCCGGGGTCGAAGTGGTAACCCCAGACTTCCTCGAAGATCATCATGCGCGAGAGGATCTGCCCGGTATTGCGCATCAGGAATTCCAGCAGCTTGTATTCGGTGGGCAACAGGCTCAGCGGTTGCTCGGCGCGGCTGGCCTCGCGGCTGATTAGGTTGAGTTCGAGGTCGGCCACGCGCAGGGCGGTTTCGAATTCCTTGACCGTGCTTTTGCGCCGCAGCAGTACTTCGACGCGGGCAGCCATTTCATCGGAGGCGAAGGGTTTGGTCAGGTAGTCATCACCACCAGCCCGCAGGCCGCGCACCCGTTCGTCCACATCGGAGAGGGCGCTAATCATCAGGATCGGCGTCGATACGCCGATGGTGCGCAAGGTGGTCACGATGGCCAGGCCATCGAGTTCCGGCAGCATGCGGTCGAGGGTAATCAGGTCGTAATCGCCGCTCACGGCGCGGACCAGGCCTTCGCGGCCGTTGTCTACCCAATCTACGTCCAGTCCATGGCTACTCAGCTCGGCGACGATCTCGCGGGCTGTTACGGCGTCATCCTCGATGGTCAAAATGCGGGTCATAGGATTACCTGGTGAGCGATTCACACTAGAAGTGGGGGCATTTTGCCAAGAAATGCCTGAACGCTTCCTAAATTAAACTTCATGTTGGCAGAACCACCACAATTTATGCCCCACCGGTTTTGTGTTGGGCTTGAGGTTGCATAACGCCTGCCCGGAAGAAGCTGTTCTTGCAAGTTGCATGGTCCTAGGAAGTTCAAGTTATTTAACTTGTTGAAAACATTAGGTATTTAATTTTCAGGCGACTGGCATGGCGCCTGCACTGTCACTCCCGAGACATGTAACACCATTTTTCCTGCCGGGAGCAAAACAACAATGATCACATCCTCATCCACGCTACAAGAATCGAGCTCGCGCTCCGGGGTTTCCTGGGGGGCGATCTTTGCCGGGGCGGCCGCCGCGGCTGCGTTGTCCCTGATCCTGGTATTGCTGGGCTTCGGCCTGGGCTTTTCGGCGGTGTCGCCGTGGGCCAATAGCGGTATCAGCGCCAAGGGGCTGGGCATTTCCACCATTATCTGGCTGGCCTTTACCCAAATCGTCGCCTCGGGCCTGGGCGGTTACATCGCCGGTCGGTTGCGGGTGAAGTGGGCCAATATGCATGGCGATGAGGTGTACTTCCGTGATACTGCCCATGGTTTCCTGTCCTGGGCCGTTGCTACCCTGGTGGCGGCAACCTTGATCGTCGGCTCCGTGAGCAGTGTCGTCGGCGGCAGTGTGCAGGCCGGTGCCAGCGTCGCCTCGGGTGTGACCCAGGCCGTCGGTACGGCGGTGAAGGGCGACGACTTCGGCTACTACGTAGACAGCCTGTTCCGCGATGACCGCCCGGTCGCTGTCAGCGACGACGCCGCTCACGGCGTGGTTGCACGCATCTTTGCCCGTACCTTGAGCAACGATGGCCAACTCGCCGCCGAAGACCGTGCCTACCTGGCCCAGTTGGTCAGCCAGCGCACCAACCTCAGCCAGGCGGATGCCGAGGCGCGGATCGACAAGGTGTATGGCGATGCGCGTAAAGCGGTCGAGGATGCCAAAGTCAAAGCCAAGCAGGCCGCCGATACCGCCGCCAAAGTGGCTGCATACACATCGCTGTGGACCTTCATTGCCCTGCTGATCGGCGCGTTCTTCGCCAGCTTCGCGGCCACCTATGGCGGTCGTCGCCGTGATGCGGTGGTGTATGTCGAAACCGAACACTTTGTCCGTTAATTCAAGGAGAACATCATGCGCTCATTACTGCTGTGGTTCCTCGGGGTGCCGATTCCGGTGATTATCCTGATCGCGATCTTTATGCATTGATAGCAATACGACCCGAGCCGTGCCTTTCCAATAGGCACGGCTTTTTTGTGTCTATGGCATAAGTGCACGGTTTTTAAGACTGTGAGATTTGACAGTATCGAAGGGTGGCTCCCGGGATTAGGCTCTTCATGGCAGTTGTAAATCATGAAGTAACTTTTTCCGAGGGCCTCACAAGTGACTAATTTGATCAAGGGCGTGACGAATCAAGGCACGACTGGCAAGGTTACAGCAAGTGTCCATAATCCTCAGGTTAACCCTCCCGCGCATCTTCACGTTGGTGACGCCGATAAAATGGTGATGGTGGTGACGGGGGGGGTGTTCAAGATACTGACGACAGAGAAGCTCGGTTCCGGTGCCAATCAACAAGTGGGGCTCGATTTTGAACTGCCGGAGCAGAATCTTCCGGCCGTGGGTGGTACGCGTCAGTACATCGTTGGGCAGGAGATAACTACACGTTGGTGGGCTTACGAAAATGCGGGTGGTAAAGCCTATCGTGGCACTAGTGGCATGGTTCACCTGACACGTATTGCCGATGAGCATTTTGTCGGCGATTTTGATTTTGTTGGGACCTTCGGCAGCCAAAGCGTTCAAGTCACCAAGGGAGATTTGGACCTGACAGGGTTCATCACGCCGACCTCGGTCCGCAGCAATGCACCGACTGCCGGTTCAGGCACTTTTACCGGGAGTTTCACGGGAGGGCCGGTGCCCGGGCCATTCAGTGCGACGCAGGTGAGTATTCAGGAGCACTCCGGGGGGGGCATTCCCAAATACCTCGAAATACAGGGCCGAAGAGTTGAAGGGTTTCCCGAGGTCCAGACATTCATCGCTATCAATCTGAAGGAAAACGCGACCGGGCTGACGTTTGATTTGGCCACCAGCACGGATGTCAGTGTGACCTTTTTCACCTTTCCAGATTATGGATTCGCTTTTCCTGTCTACGGCACACTGACATTCAACGTGCCGCCTGATGCAAAGCAAGCGGCAGGGACCTTGAATTGCGTCTTCCAGAAAAATGATGATCCGACGTTCACGTATGCCGACAGCTTCGCCATAACCGCTTGAAGTCATGGCCTGACGCTCGTCACGGGCGCGTTGACCCGTGACGGGCGTAAGGCATACCAGCCTGCGAGCAACAGTGCGCTGGCCATCGATGTCATGACCACCAAAGGTTCTGACGTACCGTTGGACAACAATCCGGTCACCCAACTGCTCAGCGCCGTCAAAAACATCTGAATAAAAAAGAACAACCCCGACGCCGTCCCGGCAATCGCGCCGTAAGGCTGCAACACTGCCAACTGACAGGCCGGAATCACCATGCCTACCGACACCATAATCACCACCATCGGCAACACGATCGCCAGCCATTCACCCGGCAACGCGGCGGTCGCCGCCGCGAGCAGCATGCTGCCCAGCACATTCAGCGCGATGGCACCGGCAATCAACTGATCCGGTTCGAACTTCAGCACCAGGCGGCGAAATATATGCGCGCCCAGCATGTAGCCGCTGATGGTCGCCGCAAACACCAGCGCGTAGGCCGTGGCAGAGAGACCGTAGCCGCGCTGCAACAATGCCGACGACTCGGCGATAAACGGGAAATAGGTGCTGTACACGCAGCCAATGGCCAGGGAATAGCCCAGGAAATATCGGTCCCGCAGGAGCTGGCCGTAAATACGCAGCAGATTGCTCGGCGGTGCGGCAGCGACGGCTGGCGGACGGGTCTCGGGCAGGCGGCGATACACCACCCAGTACAAGCCAGCCCCGATCACGCCGAGTACGACAAACAGTCCACGCCAGTTGATGAACGGCAGCAACAGGCTGCCCAGTACCGGCGCGGCCATGGGTGACACGGCCATGGCCATGGAGATCAGCCCCAGCAGGCGCGCCTGTTCGTGGCGGTCAAAGTAGTCACGCACAATCACCCGGCCAATCACCGTGGTGCAGCAACCGCCGAGGGCCTGGAACAGCCGGGCGATAATCAGCACCGTCAGGCTGTCGGCCAGGGCGCAGGCCACGGTCGCCAGCACATACAGCAGCAGGCCGGCCAGCAGCACCGGGCGGCGGCCGAAGCGGTCGGTGAGCGGGCCGGCCGCCAGCAGGGAAATCGCCGAACCGAGGGTGTACAGGGTCAGGGTCAGTTGCAGTTGGCTGTCGCTGCTGTGGAAGTAGTCGGCCATGGCCGGCAGGGCGGGCAGGTGCATATCCAGGGTGATGCGCGGCAGGGCGATCAGCACGGTCAGCAGCGCCAGCCAGAACCCGGTGGAAAGGGCGCGTTGGGTCATGGGAAGTTTCTTCGCAAGGAGTAGGACTCAAACTCTAGCGCCATTGTGGTTTAATCCTGAGGGCCACTTACGGCGTAATGGACTGGACCACTATGAGCCGCGGAAAAGCTGCATCTGCCCTCGACCTGCCGCGCCCCGACAACCTGGACGCCGGTAAACAGCAGGGCGCCTACGACGCCTTGCGCGCGGCCATCCTCAATCGGCAGTTGCCGGCCGGCAGCCGCCTGCCGTCCACCCGCAGCCTGGCGCAGCGTTGGCTGGTGTCCCGTGGCACGTTGGAAGCGGCGTTTGATCGGCTGCACAGCGAAGGCTATGTGCAGCGGCTGGCCGGCTCTGGCACGCGGGTGTGTGCGGTGATTCCCGAGCAATTCATTGCGGCATCCGTGGCGAGCGTCGCACCGCGCCGCGAGGCGGTGGCCGACCTACCGGACGCCGGAGTGCAAAGCCATGTGCCCTTCGTTGCCCGGCGCCCGGATGCCAGCCTGTTCGACTTGAAGGCCTGGGCCCGCTGCATTGCCCGTGGCTTGCTGGCGGTGGGGCCGGGTGTGCTCGAAGCGGCCCATCCCGCTGGCCTGCCTGAATTGCGCGCACAGATCGCCGACTACCTGCGCAGCTACCGCGGCATGCAGTGCGAGGCGGATGAAGTGATTGTCACCAGTGGCATCCGCCACGCCCTCGACCTGATCGCGCGCACGGTGCTCAAGCCGGGTGACACGGCGTGTGTGGAAGACCCCGGTTATCTGCCGGCGCGACGTTTGTTCGGCCTGGCGGGCGCGCATGTCCACGGCATTCCCGTCACCAGCGACGGTCTCGACACTGACCAACTCCCTGATACGGCACGCCTGGCCTACGTCACCCCGGCCCACCAGGCGCCGCTGGGCATGACCCTGTCGGTGTCGCGGCGCCTGGCCTTGCTGGACTGGGCCACCCGCGCCGATGCCTGGGTGGTCGAGGACGACTACGACAGCGAATACAACTACAACGCCGCGCCGCTGGCTGCGCTCAAGTCCCTGGACGGTGGCGACCGGGTGATCTACTGCGGCAGCTTCAACAAGAATCTGTTCCCTGGCTTGCGTGTGGGCTTCATGGTGGTGCCCAAGGTGCTGCGTCGCTCGCTGCTGCGCACGTTGCAACTCACCGGGCATTCGGTGGGGGCCACGGATCAGTTGGGGTTGCTGGAGTTTCTGCGCAGCGGCACGTTTGTGCGGCATTTGCGTGCTTCACGTCAGGCGTATCAAGCGCGGCGTGATGCGTTGCTCGACTGCTTGCCTGAGGGCTGCAGGGTCAGCGGTCAACAGGCGGGTTTGCACTTTGTGTTGTGGTTGCCTGCGGGAGTGGAGGAGGGTGATTTTTGCGCCCGTGCTGCACAAGTAGGGTTAACGCTGCAACCGCTGGGCAAGTTCTGCCACGACCAGGGCTTGCCACCGGCGGTGATCATTGGCTACACCGCCCTGACCCTGGCGCAGATCCGATATCACGGTCTCGCGCTGGCGCAGCTATTGGTCAGTCGTCAAACCCCACCTGCTCGTGAATCTCATCCACCTTCAACTCCAAGCGATACGCCACCGCAATAAACAACGCCTGGCACAAACACAACGTAGCGCTCAACGAGCGGAAGGCAAACGACGATCCCTCATTCACCAACAGCACCGCGTTCGCCCGCTTGGCCAGGGGCGACAGGTTGCTGTCGGTGATAATCAACGTCTTGGCCTGATGATGCTGGGCGATGCGCAGGCAGTGCTGGGTCTCTTTGCCGTAGGGCGTGAAGCTGATGGCGATCACCAGGTCGTTGGCGCGCACGCTGCGCATCTGCTCGCGGTAGCTGCCGCCCAGGCCCGAGATCAGGTGGATGCGCTTGTTGGTGTGTTGCAGGTTGTAGACCAGGTAGTCGGCCACCGCGAAGGAGCGGCGCACGCCAACCACGTAGATGTTGTCGGCGTTCACCACCAGGTCCACGGCTTTGTCGAAGGCCACGTCATCCAGTTCCAGCCCCAGGCGTTCGATGCCGGACAGCGTGGCGTTTACGCATTCGCGTGCCAGGTCGCCGCCGCTGGCTTTCTGCGACTTGTTGGCGATCATGCTGCGGATGCGCTGCTGGTAGTTCTGCACCGGCGTGGTCTTGTGGGTGTAGGCCTCGCGAAACAGCGCCTGCATCTCACTGAACCCACTGAAGCCGAAGCGTTGGGAAAACCGCACGATGGCCGACGGGTGCACTTCGCACTCGCGGGCGATGTCGCTGATGCGGTCCACCATGATGCGGTCGCTCTGCTGGCTCATGTAGCTGGCGATGCGCTTGAGCTGGCGGGGCAGGCTTTCATATTCGTCGGTTATCAGCTGCAACAGGCGTTCGGCATTGATCGGAGGGCTGGCGACGGTGTCTTCCAGGGTGGTCTCGGGATCGGTGCGGGACATGGGCAATCCTTCTGGCGTGTTGTTCTGTTGCGCTGATGGGTGGCGCAAGTCTACAGGGTAGGCGCAAAAAAATACCCCGGCATCACGGCCCGCGTGGCCTGCTGAAACGATGCACGGCGGCTGGCGTGCCCCTATGCTGACGTATTGGAAAAAATATTCCACTAAAAATAATTATGGAATAAATATTGATTGCCGCCGCTGGACGTTCTAGTCTGCATCCCACCAAGAGCGTTTGCCGTCGCCACGGCGGCACAACGCAGGCTGATAAAAATAACAGGAGCCAGCATGGGCCAGACTCGTTTTGCCAGTGGGCGTCAATTGGATCTGATTTGCCTCGGGCGCCTGGGCGTCGACCTCTATGCGCAGCAAGTAGGTGCGCGGCTTGAGGACGTGTCCAGCTTTGCCAAGTACCTCGGCGGTTCCTCCGCCAATATCGCCTTTGGCACCGCGCGGCTTGGCCTCAAGTCGGCGATGTTGAGCCGGGTCGGCGACGACCATATGGGGCGCTTCCTTGTTGAATCCCTGGCCCGTGAAGGCTGCGATGTCAGCGGTATCAAGGTCGACCCTGAGCGCCTCACCGCGCTGGTGCTGCTGGGCCTCAAGGACCGCGAAACCTTCCCCCTGGTGTTCTACCGCGAAAACTGCGCCGACATGGCCCTGCGCGCTGAAGACATCAGCGAAGCCTTTATTGCCTCCAGTAAGGCCCTGCTCATCACCGGCACGCATTTCTCCACCGACAGCGTGTACAAGGCCAGCATCCAGGCCCTGGACTATGCGGCCAAGCACAACGTCAAGCGCGTGCTGGATATCGACTACCGCCCGGTGCTGTGGGGCCTGGCGGGCAAGGCCGACGGCGAGACGCGGTTTGTTGCCGACCAGAACGTCAGTGCCCATGTGCAGACGATCCTGCCGCGTTTCGACCTGATTGTCGGCACGGAAGAAGAATTCCTCATCGCCGGTGGCAGTGAAGATTTGCTTAGCGCCCTGCGCCGCGTCCGCGAGCTGACGCCAGCGACCCTGGTGGTCAAGCTCGGCCCGCAAGGTTGCACGGTGATCCACGGCGCGATCCCGACGCGCTTGGAAGACGGTGCGATCTACCCTGGCGTGCGGGTTGAAGTGCTCAACGTGCTGGGCGCCGGCGATGCCTTTATGTCGGGCTTCCTCAGCGGCTGGATCAATGACGCCAGCGATGAGCGTTGCAGCCAGTTGGCGAATGCCTGCGGCGGCCTTGTTGTGTCACGCCACGCCTGCGCACCGGCCATGCCGACCCCGGCCGAGCTGGAGTACCTGTTCAACAGCCCGGTGCCCATCACCCGCCCGGACCGCGACGAAACCCTGCAACGCCTGCACCGCGTGACGGTGCCGCGCAAAGCCTGGAAACAACTGTTCATCTTTGCCTTCGACCATCGCTGGCAACTGGTGGACCTGGCCCAGCGCGGCGGCCAGGACACCACGCGCATCAGCGCGATCAAGCAGCTGTTTATCCAGGCCATCGAACGGGTGGAACGCAAGCTGAGCGAGCAGGGCGTCGAGGCCGATGTCGGCTTGCTGGCCGATCAACGCTTCGGCCAGGACGCGCTCAACGCCGCCAGCGGTCGCGGTTGGTGGATCGCGCGCCCGGTGGAGGTGCAGAACTCGCGCCCGCTGGCGCTGGAACACGGGCGTTCGTTGGGCAGCAACCTGATCGCCTGGCCCCAGGAACAAATCATCAAGTGCCTGGTGCAATACCACCCGGACGACGAACCGCTGCTGCGTCTTGAGCAGGAAGCCCAGCTCAAGGCGGTGTATGACGCCTCCGTGGTCAGTGGCCATGAGCTGCTGCTGGAAGTCATCCCGCCCAAGGATCACCCGTCCACCTACCCGGATGTGCTGTACCGCAGCCTCAAGCGCTTGTACAACCTGGGCATCTACCCGGCGTGGTGGAAGATCGAGGCACAGTCGGCCAAGGACTGGAAACAGCTCGATGAGTTGATCCAGGAACGCGACCCGTACTGCCGTGGCGTGGTGCTGTTGGGGCTGAATGCGTCGGCCGAATGCCTGGCCGAGGGTTTCCAGCAAGCCAGCCAGAGCACGACTTGCCGTGGTTTTGCGGTGGGCCGCACGATCTTCCAGGAGCCCAGCCGTGCGTGGCTGGCGGGGGAGATTGATGATGAGACGTTGATCCAGCGGGTTCAGGCGACCTTTGAACAGCTGATTAACGCCTGGCGCAGTGCCCGAACCTAAACACAGTTCTAAATGTGGAATGCAATCAAATGTGGGAGCGGGCTTGCTCGCGAAGGCGGCGTGTCAGGCGACACATCTGCTGGC
>NZ_JANLGL010000188.1:0-10452 GCF_024655625.1 Pseudomonas sp. 18.1.10 | reverse complement strand
CGAAATCATTGCGCAAGGCATCACCCTGGCCGACTTGCCGACGGCCTACTGGAACCTGTTCCTGCTCGACTGCCTGGCCGCTGGCCCGCGTTCCTACGGGGCGTTGCGCCAGATCCACATCGGCGGCGAAGCCATGCCATTGGACGGCCCGGCGCAGTGGTTGAAAGCCGGGCTGGGCCATGTGCGTTTGCTTAACACCTATGGCCCGACCGAGGCCACCGTGGTGTCGAGCGTGCTGGATTGCACGGCCGGTGATGCCGTGATCGGCGCCACCGCCAGCCCGATTGGGCGGTCGTTGCCGGGACGGGCGTTGTACGTGCTGGACCGCGACCTCAACCTGGCGCCACTGGGCGCGGTGGGCGAGTTGTATATCGGCAGCCAATGCGGCTTGGCACGGGCGTATCTGCACCGGCCGTTGCTGACGGCCGAGCGTTTTGTGCCGGACCCGTTCGGTGACACCGGCGAACGCCTGTATCGCACCGGCGACCTGGCGCGCTACCGCGCCGACGGCGTGATCGAGTATGTCGGCCGGGTCGACCACCAGGTGAAAATCCGCGGTTTTCGCATCGAACTGGGGGAAATCGAAGCCTTGTTGCTGGCCCAGGACGGCGTGCGCGAAACCCTGGTGTTGGCCGTCGACAACCAGCTCGTCGCCTACCTGGTCGCTGCACAACATGACGCCGAAGCGCTCAAGGCGAACCTGCGTGAGCAACTGCCGGACTATATGGTGCCCGCGCACCTGATCTTCCTCGAGCGCATGCCGCTGAACCCCAACGGCAAGCTCGACCGCCAGGCGCTGCCCAAGCCGGATGCCAGCCTGTCGCAACAGGCGTGGGTGGCGCCGGTCACCGAGCTGGAGCAACAGGTGGCCGCCGTGTGGGCGCAGGTCCTCGGCGCGGAGCGGGTAGGCCTGGGCGACCACTTCTTTGAAATGGGCGGCCACTCGCTGCTGGCGATGCAAGTGGTGTCGCGTTTGCGGCAGGTGCTGGGGCGTGAAGTGCCGCTGAAGCTGGTATTCGAGCAGCCGCGTCTCGATGGCTTTGCCTCGGCCTTGCACGCACTTGAAGCAGGCGAGGTGGCGCCGGCGCTGGTGGCGGTCGGTCGCGGGCAAGCGTTGCCGCTGTCTTATGCGCAGGAGCGCCAGTGGTTTCTCTGGCAATTGGACCCGCACAGCGCCGCCTACCACGTACCGAGTGCCCTGCGCTTGAAAGGACCACTCGATCATGTGGCGTTGCAACGCAGCTTCGATGCGCTTGTCATGCGTCATGAGAGTCTGCGTACCCACCTGCAGCAGGAGGGGGAGGGCGTCGCGCAGGTGATTGCGGCGACGGCCTGCGTCGAAATCGCCATTGTCGATGTCGCTGAGGCGACGCTGCGCGCGCAGGTTGAAGCGCATATTGCGCAGCCGTTCGACCTGACCCAGGGGCCGCTGATGCGGGTTGGTCTGCTGCGCGTTGCCGAAGACGACCATGTGCTGGTGCTGGTGCAGCACCACATCATCTCCGATGGCTGGTCGATGCAGGTGATGGTCGACGAACTGGTGCAGCTGTATGCCGCGTTCAGCCAGGGCCAGGCCGCGCAATTGCCGGACATGCCGATCCAGTACGCGGACTATGCCGTGTGGCAGCGCACCTGGATGGAAGCCGGCGAAAAGGCGCGCCAACTGGACTACTGGCGCGCATTGCTCGGCGGTGAGCAGCCGGTACTGGAACTGCCGCTGGATCATGCCCGTCCGCCCCAGCAAAGCCATCGCGGTGCGAGCCTGGACATCCCGGTGCCCTCGGTATTGGTCAATGCGCTACGGGCTCTGGCCCAGCGCGAGGAAGCCACGCTGTTCATGCTGCTGCTGGCGTCATTCCAGGCCTTATTGCATCGCTATAGCGGTCAGTCGGACATTCGCGTCGGCGTGCCTATTGCCAATCGCAATCGTGTGGAAACCGAGCAGTTGATCGGCTTTTTTGTCAACACTCAGGTCTTGAAGGCCGACATTGACGGGCAGCATACCGTTGCTCAGTTACTGGCCCAGGTAAAGCAACGCGCCCTGGATGCCCAGGCGCATCAGGACCTGCCGTTCGAACAATTGGTGGAAGCCTTGGCGCCGGAGCGCAACCTGAGCTTCAACCCGCTGTTCCAGGTGCTCTTCAACCATCAGACGCAGGCGCCTGTGCGCGACGAGCGTCTGCATCTGCCGGGCCTGAAGGTCAGTGGCCTGGAGTGGGAAAGCCAAACGGCCCAGTTTGATTTGAGCCTCAATGCCCATGAATCCAGCGAGGGGCTTGTCGCCTCGCTGACCTACGCGACGGATCTGTTCGAGCCCGCCACCGTGGCGCGTATGGCAAGTCATTGGCTGAATTTGTTAGCCGGGATGGCCGTAGATACGCAGCAGCGTATCGACCAGTTGCCGTTGCTGGCGCCGAGCGAGCTGCAAACGTCGGTACACCACTGGAACGCCACCGCTCGCGACTATTCGTTGGCGCACTGTGTGCACCACCGAATCGAGGCCCAGGTTGCGCTTACGCCAGATGCACCTGCGCTGGCGTTTGGTCAACAACAGTTGAGTTATGCCGAACTGAACCGCTGCGCCAATCGTCTGGCCCATCGTCTGATGGAGGCCGGTGTCGGCCCGGACGTGCTGGTGGGGCTGGCGGTGGAGCGCTCCATCGAAATGGTCGTCGGCCTGCTAGCGGTGCTCAAGGCCGGCGGCGCCTACGTGCCGCTGGACCCGGAATACCCGCGTGAACGCTTGGCCTACATGCTGCAAGACAGCGGGGTGAAGCTGCTGCTGACCCAAGCGCACTTGCTTGAGCACCTGCCGATTCCGCAGGGGCTGGACAGCCTGGTGCTGGGCGAGTCCTGGTTTGAAGGTTACGGCGAGCAAAACCCGGGTATCGTGCTGGACGGTGAAAACCTTGCCTACGTGATCTACACCTCCGGCTCCACCGGCCAGCCCAAAGGTGCGGGTAACCGGCATGCTGCGCTGACCAACCGGTTGTGCTGGATGCAAGAGGCCTACGCTCTGGACGCGGGCGACACCGTGTTGCAAAAGACCCCGTTCAGCTTCGACGTGTCTGTGTGGGAGTTCTTCTGGCCATTGATGACCGGCGCGCGCCTGGTAGTTGCGGCGCCTGGGGATCACCGCGATCCGGCCAAGCTGGTCAGCCTGATTAATCGGGAACAGGTCACCACATTGCACTTTGTACCGTCGATGCTCCAGGCGTTCCTTCAGGATTCCCTCGTGTCCACCTGCCAAAGCCTGCAACGTATCGTGTGCAGCGGCGAAGCACTGCCGGTGGATGCCCAGCAACAGGTGTTCGCCCAGCTGCCGCAAGCCGGACTCTACAACCTATATGGCCCGACCGAGGCCGCCATTGATGTGACCCATTGGACCTGCGTCGACGAAGACCAGAACACCGTACCTATCGGAGAGCCGATCGCTAACCTGCGCACGCTTGTGCTGGACGCCAATTTGTCGCCCGTGCCGGTCGGGGTGTCTGGTGAGTTGTACCTGGGCGGCGCGGGTCTGGCGCGCAGCTACCATCGCCGCCCTGGTCTCACAGCTGAGCGCTTTGTGCCTTGTCCGTTCCATGCGGGAGCGCGGCTGTACCGCACCGGTGATCGAGTGCGACAGCGAGCCGACGGTGTCATCGAGTATCTGGGGCGCCTCGATCATCAGGTCAAACTGCGCGGCCTGCGCATTGAACTGGGGGAAATCGAAGCGCGCTTGCTGGAGCTCGCGCAGGTGCGCGAAGCCAGTGTGCTGGTAGTGGATGGCCAGCATCTGGTGGGTTACTTGGTGCTGCAGCAAGCCGGCGACGGCTGGCGCGAACGCCTGGGCGCGCACCTGGGTAACCATCTGCCGGACTATATGATTCCCGCGCAATGGGTGGTTCTGGAGCGGATGCCGGTGAGCCCCAATGGCAAGCTGGACCGCAAGGCATTGCCCAAGCCTGACGCCGCCGATCGTGAGTACGTTGCCCCGCGCAGCCCGCTTGAACAGCAGGTTGCTAGCCTTTGGGCGCAGGTGCTGGACGTTGAGCGCGTAGGCTTGCACGACAACTTCTTTGAGCTGGGTGGTCATTCGTTATTGGTACTGATGCTCAAGGACCGGCTGAACAAGGCGTTGGGCGCCACATTGGCCGTCAGCCAATTGATGCTTCATCCCACCGTGGCCGGGCAGGTGCGTTGCCTGGAAGGTCAGGGCCCCGCCTCGTTGATCGTGCCGCTCAACAGTCATCTTGAAGGCACACCGTTGTACCTGTTCCATCCAAGCTTCGGCTCGGTACATTGCTACAAGGCGATTGCCCTGGCGTTGCGCGAGCAGCGCCCGGTAAAGGGCGTGATTTGCCGGGCCTTGGTGGAAGACGGGAGTGAGGTGCCAAGCTGGGCACAGATGGTTGAGGACTATACCCAGCAATTGCTGAGTGCTCAGCCCCACGGTGCTTTTTGCCTGGCAGGCTGGTCGCTGGGGGGTAACCTGGCGATGGAAGTGGCGTATCGCCTGGAACAGGCTGGCCGTCGCGTTGAATCGGTCGGCTGGATCGATGCCCCACCGCCGGCACGCTTTACCGCGTTCTGGCGTCAGGGCGCGTTGGTCGATGAGCGGGTGATCTCCGTGGTTGAGCGCCGTGCTGAGCTTTTGGCGGTGATGTTCCCGACGTTCGCCGAGCAGATCCAGAGCGTTGTGCACACCGCCGTCGGCAACGAAGATGAGCAGTGGCAGTATCTGTGCGAATGGGCGGAATCAACAGTGGGCGACCGCTTCCGTGCCCTCAAGGAAGAGTTGCAGGCGGGTGGTGAAACCGAGCGTTCCTGGTCGCTCAAGAAAGTCCTGGATGAGCGGCTGCAGGACACCGACTACCGTGCGATCAAAGCACCGGTCAGTTGCTGGTGGGCTGCGTTGAGTGAGGGGGGGATGCACCAGGCGCTGATCGAAGCCGGTATGCGTGAGGTGATTGGCCAAGGTGGTATCCAGCGCTCGGTGGTGATCGATACGACGCACCACCGGATTGTCGATGATGCCGACTTCATCCGCAGCTTTGTGGCTGCGCTGGCGTAGGCACCCACGCTAAACAGAAACGCCCCTGGCCATCATCGATGGTCAGGGGCGTTTTGCCATGAGCCTGAAAAAGCCCCTGGTCACAGGGTGGCCAGGGGCTTTTGAGGTTGTGGTTTAGAAGTCGTAGCGGGTAGTGACCATGAAGTTGCGTGGGTCGCCAGGGTAGGCCGAGTCATAGAAACCGATGTTGGTGTAGTAGTGCTTGTCGAACAGGTTGTTGACATTGAGCGTCGCGGACAGGTTCTCGGTCACTTGGTAGCGGGTCATCAGGTCCACCAGCCAGTAGGGCTCTTGGGTGAACTTTTCAGAACGCCCACCGCCAGGGTAGCCCCAGTTGTTGACAGTCTGCCAGCCTGCACTCTGCCAGCGCGCGCCGCCGCCGACGGTGAGTTTGTCGAGGCTGCCTTGCAGTTTGTAGGTGGTGTAGAAGCTGACTTGGTCTTCCGGCTCCCAGGTGGCGACTTTTTTGTTGTCATCATCGCGAGCGACCTTGTGGGTGTAGCCCGCTTGCAACTGCCAGCCCTGTGCAAGTTCGCCGGAGAGCTCTGCTTCGTAGCCCTTGGTCTTGGTCTTGGTGCCGACGTAGGAGTAGTCGACGCCTGCCTGCGAGTTCCATGCCGTGTCGGCGATCGGACGGTTTTCTTCGTGTACCTCAAAGTAGGCCAGGCTGGAGTTCAAGCGGCCACCAAAGAACTCTCCCTTGATGCCGAACTCGTAGTTCTTGCCTTCGTTGGGGTCCAGCATGGCGCGGGTACGGGTACGGTATTGGGTTTGCGGCTGGAAGATCTCGGTGTAGCTGGCATATGCCGTGAAGTTTTCATTCAGGTCATACGTCAGGCCGGCGTAGGGCACGACCTTGCCGCTTTCCTGGGTGTCGCTTGTGCCGGTGACCTGGTAGTTGGCAATTCGCGAGCCAAGCAACAGGTGCAGTTCGTCTGTCAGGCTGAAGCGCCCGGTGACATAGGTGCCGGTCTGTCGGGTGGTTTCGTCATTGACTTTGGTGGCGGTCCACAATGGCTCAATGGCCTGGCCGTTCCAGTTGTAGAAGTCGTAGGAGTTATCGAAATACGTGGTGGCGGTGTAGTCCTTGGCTTTCCACTTCGAGATCGACAGGGACTGGCCAATGACCAACTCATGTTCCCGACCGAACAGCTCGAACGGCCCCGAGGCGTAGACGTCGAGACTGTCACTGGTGGTATCGCCGACGTATTTGCGTGCATAGATGGAGCTGGCGGTGGCGGAATCCTGGGAGATGTAGCCCAGCGGTGCGTCGTAGCCGTTTACCTGATGGTTGTATTGGCCCTTGGTGACCCAGCCATTATCGAAGTTATGTTCGAGGGTGGCGAACAGGGTTCGACTGTACTGTTCCCACGAGCCCCATTTAGGACCGTTGTTGAAGGAGCGCGGCAGGTCCAGTTTGTTGCCGGAAGCATCAAAAATGGTCCGTGTGCCGGTCCAGCTGGAGCCTTTCGGATCGCTGTTCTGATAGTCGGCGCCCAACGTCAGCAACGTATCCGGGGTCAAGTCAACTTCAAGGATGCCGTACAGAACGCCAGTCTTGCGCGAGTAGTGGTCAAGGAACGAATGCTTGTCCTGATACGCTGCTACGGCGCGACCGCGCACGTTGCCGGTTTCGGTCAAGGGGCCGCTCACGTCAATCTGTGAGCGATAGTTATCCCATGAGCCGGCACCCAATTCGATGCTGCTCTTGAATTCGCTCGTAGGCTTTTTGCGAATCAGGTTGATCGTGCCGCCAGGGCCGCCAGCCCCGGTCAGCAGGCCGGTTGCGCCCTTCAGTATCTCGACGCGGTCGTAGATGGCCATATCCGTCAGGGTCTGTCCCGCGGAATACTGTGCGTCGCGCAGAGTGGGGATGCCGTCGTACTGGAAGTTGACGATAGAGAAACCGCGAGAATAGTAGTTGGTCCGTTCGGTGTCGTAAGTTGACACGGTGATGCCTGGGGTGTGACGCATGACATCGTCGATGGCGTTGAGGCCAAAGTCATCCATTGCCTGGCGGGTTACCACCGAAATCGACTGCGGTGTTTCCCGTGGACTCAGCACCAGGCGCGTGGCCGTAGCGATGGTGCCGGGGGTATACGAGCCGGTGCCTTCGGTGACGGTGCCCAGTTGGTTAGCGGTCACTTGCGTGGCGCCCAGTTCGAGTCCGGACGACGCAACAGCGCTGATGGCAATAGCGTTGCCCTGGAGCGAGTAATTGACACCGGTGCCCTTGAGCAGGTTGGCGATTGCCTGCCTTGGCTCCTGCTTGCCTTTGATTGCGTTGCTGTTCTTTCCCTCAACGTCGGTAGGGCTGTAGAGCACTTGCAGGTTGGTCTGTCGGCCGAACTCCTGCAGCGCCGATCCCAGTGGCTGCGCCGGCACGTCGATCTCAAGTTCCTGTGCCTGCACATAGCCAGCAATCGGCAGCGACACAGCCAGGGCCAGCGCGCTGGGCAACAGGTTGAAGTGCAGGGCCCGGCGCATGGATAGCGCTTTGCTCAGGGGGCTCAGACCGAGTCGTACTGACATGAATGCTTTCTCTTCTATGTTTTAGTGGGCAGATTATAGGTGTTTATTGAGTTAGATTCTCATTACCACTAGTGAGACGTTCCTACTTGGAGAAACCGGAAAACTTTTTTCACGCCGGCTCCATTTCGTGCACCACCTCTCCCGCGCGCAGGCGTACCAACTGGTCGGCGATGTCGAAATAGCGGTCGTCGTGGCTGATGACGATGATGGTCTTGCCCAGGCGCTTGAGGTCCGGCAGCAGCTCGGTGTAGAAAATCTTGCGGAAGGCCGGGTCTTGGTCGGCGGCCCATTCGTCGAACACCAGCACCGGGCGTTCTTCGAGCCAGGCGTTGACCAGGGCCAGGCGCTTGCGCTGGCCGGTGGACAGGTCGGTGGTACTGAACACGCCGTCCTTGACGCTGACCTTGTGTGCAATCTCCAGGCGCTCCAGGTACTTGGTCGCACTGTCCAGCGACTGCGTGGCGCTGCCCTGCACCAGGTCATCGAACAGGTAGTAGTCGGCAAACACCGTGGTGAACAACTGGCGATAGTCATCGCGTACCGGGTCGGTCACGGTTTCGCCATTGAGGCGGATTTCCCCGGCCTGGGGTTGATACAAGCCCAGCAGCAGTTTGATAAGGGTGGTCTTGCCGCAGCCGTTTTCGCCGACGATAAACACGATATCGCCCTGCTTGATGCTCAGGTTGATCGGCCCCAGGTGGAACGGCTCACTGCCTTCCACCGGCGGCGGGCTGTAGCGCACGCCGCGCAGTTCCAGGCTGTGCACCTGCGGGTGTGGGGCTTCGCTGGCGTCCATCAGCAAGTGCGGTTCCGGCGAGGAGAACCTGTCGGCCAACTCGGTGATGCGCGCAAAGGCGATGCGCGCCTTGCCAATGATCGGCAGGTAACCCACTACGTGTTCCAGCGGACCTTTCATGTACAGCAGCACCAGCACGAAACCGGTAATCACCGCCGGGTCGGGGTTGGGGCTATAGGCTTGCAGGGCGAGGGCCAGGCCGATGACCACGAAGAACAGCATCGAACCAAAGGTCTTGGCGACGATATAGATGTTCACCGAACGCACCTGGATGTCGCTGATCCGGTCGGCGGTTTCCTGGATGCGGTGGGTGTTCATGCGGTAGCGCCGTGGCCGATGGATACGCAGTTCCTTGGCGCCCGAGGCGATTGCCGAGTAGTAGCGTTGCAGCTCGTCTTCGAGGTCGCGGGCTTCGTCAAAGCCACGAATACCCTTGGCCCCGGCGATGAACTGCACGCTGCAACCAATGGCGATGGCGACAATCATCAGCAGGAACATCGTTACCGACAGATACGCCAGGTAACCCAGGCAACCGAGGGTTACGGTAGTGGCGATGGCCAGCGGGGTGAAGGCGAAGGAGAAGTCGCTGATGGTGTCGACGTCGTGGGTCAGCACCGGGATCAGGCGGTGGGAGCGATAGCGCTCGATCTGTTCAATGGGCGCCGACAGCACCTTTTCCCCCAGCTCCTTGCGCAACGCCGCGATGATGCGCTGGCCGACATAGTTGGTGCCGATGTCGGACACGATCGAACTGGTCAGGGCCAGCACGCAGAGGGCGGCAAACGTCAGCACCACGCCTTGGGTCATGCCGGTGGCGGAGTGCAGGGCGTTGTTGATGGTGGCCAGCAAAAAGGTGATGGCCAGGCCGCCCGCCATGCCGAGGACGACGGAGACCGTCACCAGGGTACGAAAGGGTCTGAGCAATGCGAGCAGACCGTTGAAGGCGCCGCGCTTGGGGTCGGTCATAAATACTTCCCGGAGAGTGAATAGAGGGGCTGGGCACACAGACCCTTACCCATGACAAACGAAGCATCGCGGCGAGTATTTAGCGCGGCATGCCCGGCGGTGGCCGGCGTGGATAAATTGGCGGCGGGCTGGTTCGTTCTTGTGATGTAGGCGCACGCGTACCGACGCGGCGCGCAGTCCATCCAGCGAGAGCGAAACAATGACGAAAAAGAATCTGGTGTACGTGTGGTCCCTGAGAAACGCCGCCGCCGACAAGGCCGGGCAGCCGGTGGCCTACAAGGACCACGAGCGTTACATGAAGTCGGTGCTGGAATTCCTCGCGGGTTCGCTGAACGACACGCCGCTGGGCGAGGCCTACAACCTGGTCGGCGTGGTGTACGACGATGACGAGCAGAACCCACGGGACCAGCAACTGGTCAAGGATTACGGGTTTGCCTACCAACCTGGCCGCCAATGGCTGTACCCGGCGGACCTGCGGGTGCAGGGCAACCTGGTCAACGACCTGCTGCTGAGCGTGCCGTCCACCTATCGCCGCTTGCCACGGGGCAGCGCGGAACATATCGCAGGCAAGCAGGACTTCGAGCGCCGCCTGCATGACACGCTGGTGGAATTGAAGGCTGACATCGTGGTGCTGGATGGCCTGCTGGTGATCCTGGATGAACTGGTGCGGCCGGGTGCGCCGTTTGCGCGGCGCATCATGAACATTCACCCCGGTATTACCCGCATCGAATCGCCCTACGAGCGTCGCGGCGCCTATGCCACGTGGAATGCGCTGTACGGCGCGCGCGGGCTGACGGTGACGGATTGGGCGACCAAGGCCACCACGCCGTCGGAGCCGCTGTACCTCACGGGTGCGTCGTTTCATTACGTGGATAACGGCATTGATTCGGGGGAGGTGTTTCACGACGTGTTGAAGACGGAAATTTCGCCTGAGGACACGATTCTTGAGTTGCGTTGGAACAACTTCAACAACAGCCTGTTCCCGGCGCTGCATGAAGGGCTGGCGCTGTTGGCCAAAGTCTAAAGCGCACACCGTTCAAAATGTGGGAGCGGGCTTGCTCGCGAAAGCGGTGGATCAGTCACTATTTCCGGTGACTGGCAC
>NZ_JANLGL010000187.1:4511-10483 GCF_024655625.1 Pseudomonas sp. 18.1.10 | reverse complement strand
TCAGTCGAAATACCTGTGACTGACACGCCGCCTTCGCGAGCAAGCCCGCTCCCACAGAGACCCGTGAGCGTCACGCTCTATTTTCCAGGCAATAAAAAGGGCTCCATAAAGGAGCCCCCTGGGCCGAAGCCCGCCGCCCGGATAGGACGTGCATGGTTAAGTCATTACATCTTCAACAGTGTATGTCGGAATTGAATGCCCTGATTAGCCGACGGCGTGAAGTTCGTTGAGTCTGTGGATTCCCGCAGTGCCAGTCATACCGTCCCAGTTGTCGCCGCGTCCTTCTCGCCAGCCGTTGATCCAGGCTTGGCGTACCGACGGTAGAGTAAATGGGCAAAGCTCACGGGATTTGCCATGAACGCCATATTGATATCCGCGTAAAAATGCTCTTTCCAACGGATCACGCTTAAGTCTTCTCATAGGGTGTTTCCCTCACTTGTTGACTGTCTTGATATCCTTCGGCCTCGTCTGGGGCCGGGCAGAGTTTTTCTGCCGTTGGTGGGCTCGCTGCCGGCGTGGCGAGCCTATGTGTCGGCGTCGTTACGGCGCCAACCTGTGTTGAGTTCTAACCAATAGGTCACATGGATTCAATGATCGTTTTGTCATAAGCACGTAACGATAACGATGCTATAGCCATAAGCTGGGATGGCTTTTCGCCCCATTTACCTGGCAAAGCCAGCTATGATGCACCCTGCAAAGAGGATGGGTTTAATCCTTTAGTGAGAATGCCCGCCTGTTGCAGTCGGTTACTATTCGACGAAGGGTCGGAATATTTCCTTTTGTTTCGCCACATTATCTATCTGCCCCGTCAACCACGGCCTCAAGGCCCGGCAGGCGGGGTGGGACGGCACATTCGTGCCACGCGAGCACTCTTCAAGAAAAGTGCTTGATTGAAAACCGAGCCGGCGATGCGTCGCCCGTTCATTTATTGCTGAAAAGCCTGGAATGCCCCATGTCGGACCGTTTTGAACTCTTCCTCACCTGCCCCAAGGGCCTCGAAGGCCTGCTGATCGAGGAAGCCGTCGGGCTTGGCCTTGAGGAAGCCCGCGAGCACACCTCGGCCGTGCGCGGCATGGCCGACATGGAAACCGCCTACCGCCTGTGCCTCTGGTCGCGCCTGGCCAACCGCGTGTTGCTGGTCCTCAAGCGCTTCCCGATGAAGGACGCCGAAGACCTCTACCACGGTGTGCTGGATATCGAATGGGCCGAGCACATGGTCCCCGACGGTTCCCTGGCCGTGGAGTTCAGCGGCCATGGCTCGGGCATCGACAACACCCACTTCGGCGCGCTGAAGGTCAAGGATGCGATTGTCGACAAGCTGCGCACCCCGACCGGCGAACGTCCGTCCATCGACAAGATCAACCCGGACCTGCGCATTCACCTGCGCCTGGACCGTGGCGAGGCGATCCTTTCCCTCGACCTCTCCGGCCACAGCCTGCACCAGCGTGGCTATCGCCTGCAGCAGGGCGCCGCGCCGCTGAAGGAAAACCTGGCCGCCGCGATCCTGATCCGTGCCGGCTGGCCGCGCATTGCTGCCGAAGGCGGTGCGCTGACTGACCCGATGTGCGGCGTGGGCACCTTCCTGGTGGAAGGCGCGATGATCGCCGCCGACATGGCGCCCAACCTGAACCGTGAGTTGTGGGGTTTCACCACCTGGCTCGGTCACGTCCCTGCACTGTGGAAGAAACTTCACACCGAAGCGTCGGAACGTGCCGCTATCGGCATGAACAAGCCACCGCTGTGGGTGCGTGGCTATGAAGCCGACCCGCGGCTGATCCAGCCTGCGCGCAACAACATCGAGCGTGCCGGCCTGAGCCATTGGATCAAGGTCTACCAGGGCGAAGTCGGCACTTTCGAGCCGCGCCCGGACCAGAACCAGAAAGGCCTGGTCATCTGCAACCCGCCGTACGGCGAGCGTCTGGGTGACGAAGCCAGCCTGTTGTACCTCTACCAGAACCTCGGCGAACGCCTGCGCCAGGCGTGCATGGGCTGGGAAGCGGCGGTGTTCACCGGTGCGCCGGACCTGGGCAAGCGCATGGGCATCCGCAGCCATAAGCAGTATTCGTTCTGGAACGGCGCGTTGCCGTGCAAATTGCTGCTTATCAAGGTCAACCCGGACCAGTTCGTCACCGGCGAGCGCCGCACCCCGGAGCAGCGCCAGGCCGAACGTGAGCAAGCCGCTTACGATCAAGCCCCGGTGGAGCCGCAAGAGCGCCAGTACAACAAGAACGGCAACCCGATCAAGCCAGCCCCGGCGCCGGTGGTTGAACAGGCGCGCCTGAGCGAAGGCGGGCAGATGTTCGCCAACCGCCTGCAAAAGAACCTCAAGCTGCTGGGCAAGTGGGCCAAGCGCGAAGGCGTGGATTGCTACCGCGTGTACGACGCCGACATGCCGGAATACTCCATGGCCATCGACCTGTATCACGATTGGGTCCACGTCCAGGAATACGCCGCACCGAAGTCCATCGACCCGGAAAAAGCCTCCGCGCGCATGTTCGATGCCCTGGCCGCGATTCCCCAGGCGCTGAAGATCGACAAGAGCCGTGTAGTGGTCAAGCGACGCGAGCGTCAGAGCGGCACCAAGCAGTACGAGCGCCAGAGCGCCCAGGGCAAGTTCACCGAAGTCAGCGAAGGCGGCGTGAAGCTGCTGGTCAACCTCACCGACTACCTCGACACCGGCCTGTTCCTCGACCACCGCCCGATGCGCATGCGCATCCAGAAAGAAGCGGCGGGCAAGCGTTTCCTCAACCTGTACTGCTACACCGCCACCGCGAGCGTGCATGCAGCCAAGGGCGGCGCGCGCAGCACCACCAGCGTCGATTTGTCGAAGACTTACCTGGACTGGGCGCGTCGCAACTTCTCGCTCAACGGTTTCTCCGACAAGAACCGTCTGGAGCAGGGCGATGTGATGGCGTGGCTGGAAGCCAGCCGCGATGAGTTCGACCTGATCTTCATCGACCCGCCGACCTTCTCCAACTCCAAGCGCATGGAAGGCATCTTCGACGTGCAGCGTGACCACGTGCAGTTGCTCGACCTGGCCATGGCCCGCCTGGCGCCGGGTGGCGTGCTGTACTTCTCGAACAACTTCCGCAAGTTCGCGCTGGAGGACAACCTCAGCGAACGCTACGCGGTCGAGGAAATCAGCGACAAGACCATCGACCCGGATTTCGCGCGTAACGCGAAGATCCACCGGGCGTGGAAAATCACCGCGCGCTGATCGCCGTCACTAAAAGCCGCAAGCCTGGAATATTCCGGCCTTGCGGCTTTTTTACGCTGGTCAAATACAGGCCCTATGGCTATAACTTAACGCCTAGCCAAAGTGACACCCCCCGCACGCTGGCGTTGTGAGTGTTGCCTATGCCGTTGCAAGCCGTTCGCCCGAAAATCCTTGGTTTTATCAGTGAGCAGGCATCGGCTTGGCTGGTGGCATTGGTGGTGTTATTGGCGGGTGCTGCGCTGACGCTGATTGTCGCGTGGGCGGCGTCCAACCTCTATCAGCAACAGCTGCGCCAGCGCTTTCAGTTGCTGGTCAATGAACGTTACAGCCGCCTGCAAGAGCGCTTTGAGGACCAGGAGCAACGCCTGGGTAGCCTGCGGCGTTTTTTCGTCAATTCCGGCGACGTATCCCTTGAAGAGTTCGACGGTTTCGCCCAACCCCTGTTGCTGCGCGCCCGTGCCTATTCGTGGGCGCCGCGGGTTTTTCGCGATCAGCGCAGCGCGTTTGAGCAGGAAGTGTCGCGCCAGCGCGGCAAGCCCTTTGTCATTCGCGAGCTGGACGCCACGGGCGAGTTGGCTCCTGCGCCCGAGCGCGATGAGTACGTGCCGGTGCTCTACAGCCAGACCCAGAGCCTGCTCGGTTCGCCGTTGGGCTTTGACCTGCTGGCCCAGCCACTGCGCCGCTCAGCCCTTGAACGTGCGCTGAAGACCGGCAAGATGGCGGTGTCGCAACCCATGCAACTGGTGGGGGTGGAACCGTCCTATGCTGCCGGCGTATTGCTGGTAGCACCCGTCAGCAAGCCGCCGGACAGCCAGCAATCCCAGCCCGAGGCCTATGGCTTCGTGATGGCCGTGATCAGCATGCGGCAGTTGGTGGCCGATGGCTTGCCCAAGCCAAACCGCGACAACCTGGTGATGCAGATCATCGACACCTCCGACACTCAGAAGCGCGTGCTGTATGCGTCCAGCAATGCGCCAGGCAGCAGCGACCTGGTTGCCGCGCGCCGACTGACCCTGGGCGATCACGTCTACGCCCTGAGCCTGCAAGCGAGCCAGGTGTTCGACCAGGCCAACCACTCTTCGATGAACACCATCCTGACCATGGGCGGCCTGCTCAGCCTGCTGCTCAGCGCGTTGCTGTATGTGCTGGTCAGCCAGCGTCAGCGCGCGCTGAAAATGGTCGAGCAACGCACCGAGCAATTGCGCCTGAGCGAGCTTGAATTGCGCGGGGCCCACGGGCAACTGCGCAGCGTGTTGAACGCGGCGACCCAGGTCGCGATCATCGCCACTGACCTGCGCGGTGTGATCAATACGTTCAATGCCGGTGCCGAGCAGATGCTGGGGTTCAAGTCCGACGACGTGTTGGGCCGCCTGACCCTGGAAAGCCTGCACCTGGCACCTGAGCTGGACGCGCGCGCCGCCAGCCTGAGCATGGTCATGGGCAAGCGTATTCCGCCGAGCCAGGCGATGTTGGTCGAGAGCCCTGACCACCCGCACGAGGCCCGCGAGTGGACCTTGAAGCGCCAGGATGGCAGCCAGTTGACGGTGAATATGCTGGCTACCGTGTTGCTGGATGACCACGGCTTGTGGGTTGGGCACTTGGCGATCTACCTGGACGTCACCGAACAAAAACGTGCCTACGAAGCCTTGGCTGCACGGGATCGCCTGCTGAAAAAACTCAGCGCCCACGTCCCCGGCGGGATCTTCCAGTTCACCCTTGAGCCCAAGGACAACTGGCGCTTTATCTACGCCAGCGATGGCATACGCGATATCTATGAGATCGAACCGGGGGTGCTGCAACAGGACGCCAGCAAGGCGCTGGAGCGTATTCATCCACTGGACATCGAGCGGGTGCGCGCTTCGATTCGCTTGTCGGCGCTGCAGTTGAGCCATTGGCGTGAAGAGTACCGCGTGCAGTTGCCGCAGCGCGGCGTGCGCTGGATTCGCGGCGAGGCTACGCCGGAAGAGTTACCCGGAGGCGGTACGTTGTGGCATGGCTATGTGTCGGATATTTCAGATCTGAAGCGGGTTGAAGAAGAGCTGCGCGCCCTGTCGATTACCGATTCGTTGACGGGTATTCATAACCGTCGGTATTTCCAGGATCGCCTCAAGGCCGAGATGGTGCGGCTCAACCGGGTTTCGGGGGCGCTGTCGCTGATAATGCTGGATATAGACCACTTCAAGCGGATCAACGACCAACACGGTCACGGCGTGGGCGACGGCGTGTTGCAGGAGTTGTGCAAGCGCATCAGCGTGCGCCTGCGGCGTACCGACGTGTTCTGCCGTTTGGGTGGGGAAGAGTTCATGGTGCTGTGCCCCAACACCGATGGCGAGCAGGCCTACTGCCTGGCGATGGAGCTGTGGCAGTCATTGCGCAGCGAGCCGATGGAGCCGGTCGGTATTGTTACTGCGAGTTTTGGCGTGGCCAGTTGGCGCGTTGATGAGGGGATCGATGGGCTGCTGTTGCGCGCTGACTCGGCGGTGTATGTCGCCAAGCAGGCCGGGCGGGATCGGGTGGAGGCCCGGGATAGCGGCAGGTCAGTCAACTGATGGGTGACTGATCGATCGCCATCGCGGGCAAGCCCGCTCCCACATTTTGATCGGGTTCACACCCATTTTGCTTTGCGAACCCAATCCACTGTGGGAGCTGGCTTGCCTGCGATAGCGGCGTGTCAGTCACAGATATGCAAACTGACACTCTGCCATCGCGGGCAAGCCCGCTCCCACATTTTGATCGGGTTCACACCCATTTTGCT
>NZ_JANLGL010000187.1:0-4411 GCF_024655625.1 Pseudomonas sp. 18.1.10 | reverse complement strand
ATAGCGGCGTGTCAGTCACAGATATGCAAACTGACACTCTGCCATCGCGGGCAAGTCCATACACACACTAGAGCCAGGGTCAGAGAACGGGCGCCGCCGCCGCCAGTTTCGGCTGGCGATACAGGTCCAGCAGCACTTGATCCAGCACCGACGAAGCGCCCCACGGCTTTGGATCGTTGAGGATTGCCACCACTGCCCAGGTGTTGCCGTTGTTGTCGCGGCTGAACCCGGCAATGGCGCGCACGGTGTTCAAGGTGCCGGTCTTGACGTGGGCCTCGCCGCGCATGGCGGTGGTCTTCAGGCGTTTACGCATGGTGCCGTCGGTACCGGCAATCGGTAGCGAGCTGATGTACTCAGCGGCGTAGGGGCTTTTCCAGGCGGCTTGTAGCATGGCGGCCATTTCGCGGGCGCTGACCCGCTCGGCGCGGGACAGGCCGGAACCGTTCTCCATCACCAGGTGCGGCGCGGTAATGCCTTTTTTCGCCAGCCACTGGCGCACGACGCGCTGGCCGGCCTTGGCGTCGTCGCCGTCGGCATCGTTGCGAAACTGTGCGCCCAGGCTCAGGAACAACTGCTGGGCCATGGTGTTGTTACTGTATTTGTTGATGTCGCGGATGATTTCCGCCAGGTCCGGCGAGAACGCACGGGCCAGGACCTTGGCGTCTTTCGGCACTGGCGCCTGGATATCTCGGCCCTGGATGCTGCCGCCCAGTTCCTGCCAGATCGCCCGCACGGCGCCGGCGGTGTAGGTGGCGTGGTCGAGCAGCGACAGATAAGTCTGCGAGCTGCAGCCATCGGCCAGTTGGCCGCTGACGGTGACTGTCACGCTGCCATCGGCGGCGGTGACCGGGTTGTAGCGCACATCGCCGGTGCACTGCTTGGTGTTGGACACCTTGACCTGGTTGTCGATACGGATGCTGGCAATCGGCGGCTCGACCGACACGATGACCCGGCCCGAGTCATTACGGGTTACGAAGCGCAGGGCCTTGAGGTTGACCAGCAGGGCGTCGGGCTTGACCAGGAAGGGCTTGTTCTCGTCGTTGCCGTCGTCATTGAACTCGGGCAATAGCGGTTGCTTGAAGAATGCACGGTCCAGCACCAGGTCGCCGGTGACTTGCTGCACGCCATTGGCGCGCAGGTCGCGCATCAGCAGCCAGAGTTTTTCCATGTTCAACTTGGGGTCGCCGCCGCCCTTGAGGTACAGGTTGCCGTGCAACACGCCACCGCTGAGGGTGCCATCGGTGTAGAACTCGGTTTTCCACTGGTGGTTGGGGCCAAGCATTTCCAGGGCGGCGTAGGTGGTGACCAGCTTCATGGTGGAGGCTGGGTTGACCGAGACGTCGGCGTTGAACACGGTGGGGGTGCCCGGACCGTTCAGGGGAATCATCACCAGGGACAGCGCGTTGTTTTGCAGTTTGGCTTTTGCCAGTGCCTGCTGGACGTTTGGCGGCAGGGTGTTGTTGACGGTGGCGGCGGTGGCGGAGAAGGCCAGTGGCAGAAGAAGACCGGCGAGGAGCAATGGACGCAAAGATTTGATCATAAAGAATAAAACCCTACTGCTGAGGAGGGTGAAAAAGGCGAGGGGTAAATAAGAAAAATCCCTCATTGGTCACGAAAGTGTCGGCATTATGCCCCAAGGTGGGGCCTCTTGTAGCTGAACGATAGCTGGAAATCGGCGTTTTTTTGCAGGCAATTTGCCGCCCGTCCCAGAGAGTCGGGCAATCGCCGCCTTAAACTGCTAAAGTGCCGCCCGTTATTACTTAAGAGGATTGTTCCAATGGCGACTAACCGTTCCCAGCGTCTGCGCAAAAAACTGTGCGTTGATGAATTTCAAGAGCTGGGTTTCGAACTGAACCTGGACTTCAACGAAGGCCTGAGTGAAGAAGCTATCGACGCTTTCCTCGAAGCATTCATCAACGAAGCCATGGAAGCCAACGGTCTGGGTTATGTTGGCGGCGATGACTACGGTCTGGTTTGCCTGCAGAAGCGCGGCTCGGTCTCCGAAGAGCAACGTGCGGCTGTTGAAGCCTGGCTGAAAACCCGTTCCGAGCTGACCAAGGCTGAAGTCAGCCCGCTGCTGGACGTGTGGTATCCGGAAAAGCCGATCAACGCGGCTAAGTGATACTGAAAAAAACGGCGACCTGAGGGTCGCCGTTTTTTTATGCCTTGCGCCAATTCAGAATCAGCAGCGTCAACACCCCCGCCACAATCCCCCAGAACGCCGACCCGATGGAAAACAGCGTCAAGCCCGACGCCGTGACCATAAAGGTAATCAGCGCCGCTTCCCGTTCCTTCGGCTCATTCATGGCGATGCTCAGGCCATTGATGATCGAGCCGAACAGCGCCAATGCCGCAATCGACAGCACCAGCTCCTTGGGCAACGCTGCGAACAGTGCCGCCAGCGTCGCGCCAAACACCCCGGCAATCCCGTAGAACACCCCGCACCAGACCGCCGCCGTGTAGCGCTTGTTGCGGTCTTCATGGGCGTGGGGGCCGGTGCAGATCGCCGCGCTGATTGCCGCCAGGTTGATGCCGTGGGAACCAAAGGGCGCCAGCACCAGCGACGCCAGGCCGGTGGCGGTAATCAACGGCGAGGCGGGCACGGTGTAACCGTCGGCCCGCAGCACCGCGACGCCCGGCATGTTCTGCGAGGTCATCGCCACCACGAACAGCGGGATGCCGATGCTGATGGTCGCGGCCAGGGAGAAGTGCGGAGTGGTCCACACCGGCGTCGCCACTTCCAGGTGAAAACCACTGAAATCCAGCAGCCCCATCAGCCCTGACAGTACGCTGCCGATCACCAGCGCAGCCAACACGGCGTAACGCGGCGACAGGCGCTTGATGACCAGGTAGGTGAAAAACATCCCCAGGACCAGGCCGGTGCGGTGTTGGGCGGCGACGAAGATTTCGCTGCCGATCTTGAACAGGATCCCCGCCAGCAAGGCCGCCGCCAAGGACGCCGGAATGCGTTTGACCAGCTTTTCAAAGCTGCCGGTCAATCCGCAGATCGTCACCAGCACCGCGCAGGTGATGTAGGCGCCAATCGCCTCGCCATAACTCACCCCGCCCAGGCTGGTAATCAGCAACGCCGCGCCGGGTGTGGACCAGGCGATGGTGATCGGCGTGCGGTAGCGCAGCGACAAGCCGATGCTGCACACCGCCATGCCGATGGAAATCGCCCAGATCCACGAGGAAATCTGCGCCGTGGTCAAGCCGGCGGCTTGTCCGGCCTGGAACATCAGCACCAGGGAACTGGTGTAGCCGGTCATCATGGCGATAAAACCGGCGACGACAGCCGACGGTGAGGTGTCGGCCAGCGGGCGCAGAGGCGCTTGGGTGGCATCGGTCATGGAGCGGCGTTCCTTCTACCTATGAAAAAGCGAATTCAAGCCTAAACTCAAACGTAACCACTCATTGCAATACAGCCGGAGCCACAAACAGCCGTACAGTGTGTTGGCGCATGCGGTTGTGTACAATGTGCCCTGTTTTTAGGTGATACTTGCCAGCAACACGCTGTTGCCGTATTACCGTTATTTCGCCGCCGTTCTCCCGACCCGAGTGCCCATGAACGAACAGTTGCAACCTCTCAAGAAACAACCGCGAGCCGGCAAGGCCGGTCGCAGCGGAACCCAGGACGATATCGTCTACGCGCATATCTTCGAGGCGATCCTCGAACAACGCCTGGCACCCGGCACCAAATTGAGTGAAGAGGCACTGGGCGAAATCTTTGGCGTCAGCCGCACCATCATTCGCCGCGCGCTGTCGCGCCTGGCCCATGAAGGCGTGGTGTTGCTGCGGCCCAATCGCGGTGCCGTGGTGGCCAGCCCGAGTGTCGAAGAGGCCCGCCAGGTCTTCATGGCGCGGCGTCTGGTGGAGCGGGCGATTACCGAACTGGCGGTGCAGCACGCCACGGCCGAGCAACTGGCCGAGTTGCGCCAGATGGTCAACGACGAGCGCGACAGCTTTTCCCGTGGCGACCGGGGCGCGGGTATCCGTCTCTCCGGCGAATTCCACCTCAAGTTGGCCGAAGCGGCGAAGAACGCACCGCTAATCAGCTTCCAGCGCAGCCTGGTGTCCCAGACGTCGTTGATTATCGCCCAGTACGAAAGCGGCAACCGTTCGCACTGCTCGTACGATGAACACACCCAGTTGATCGACGCGATCGAAGCGCGGGATGCGGTGTTGGCGGTGGATTTGATGATGCATCACATGGATCACATCGACAGCAAGCTCAACCTCGATGAGGAAAGCGCGTCGGATGATTTGCATGCGGTGTTTTCGCATTTGTTGCAGACCAAGAAGCCGGGGCGCTCTTCGGTCAAACTGTAATTACCCTGAATCACCGGGGACAAAAAATGTGGGAGCGGGCTTGCTCGCGAATGCGGTGGATCAGTCGAATCATCTGTGACTG
>NZ_JANLGL010000186.1:0-10571 GCF_024655625.1 Pseudomonas sp. 18.1.10 | reverse complement strand
CTCCCAAGCTTTTGGGGCCGCTACGCAGCCCAGCGGGAGCAAGCTCCCTCGCCACGGTGGGGTTTAGGGTGTGAGTGCCTTGAGCACCTGATCCACATTGGTTTCCAGCTCTGCCACCGGGTCTGCGCCATCCACATTCAAGACCAGCAGTTGCGAACCGCCAGCCGCCACCGCCGCCTTGACCGCTTCACTTGGCTGACGATGGTGCAGCACTACAGCCACGTCGTTATCCTTCAACTCGGCACTGAGCTTCTGCAAGGCGTCGGGCGTCCACTCGGCGTCCGGCCGCGCGTCGGTGCTGACGACTTCCAGGTTCAAGCTGCTGACCAGGTACGCAAAGTGATCGCTCAGGCTGACCACGCTGAGGTTGTCGGCCTTGGCCAGCCGCGCTTCGCTGCTGGCGCTGAGCTTGAGCAGGCGTTGCTTGAGGGCGGCGAGGTTGGCGTCGATCTGCGGTTTGGCGCCGGGCGCCAGGCGGCTGAGGTCGGCGGCCAGCACGTCGGCCATGCGCCCCAGGTTGTTGCTTGATTGCCAGGGTTGGCTGTTCAAGCCATCGGCCACGCCGGGCTGCACGGCGATGCCCGGCAGGCCGCCGTCCACCGGGCGGGCGGCGTCGATTTCGACGATGCGGATGTTGCTGCGCCGCGCCACCGGGTACAGCGGGTCATCCGCCCACAGCGAGCGCAAGCCAATGGCGGCGTCGGCGTCTTCGGCCAGTTTGCCCAGCGCCGGGGCGCCACGGCCGGTGAAGTAGGACACCTGCCGCGAGCCGGGCAGGTTCGCCGGTGCGGCGCGTTCGAGTTGCACGTCGGTGCCTTTGAGCAACACCTCGGCCAAGCCATAGGTGATCGGCAACGAGGCCAGTACTTTGACCGGCTTGATCGACTTGGCCTTGCTCAGCGCCGCATGGCCGAGGCCATGGTTGGTTTTGAAATCATTGGCCGCAAAACCATCCACGGCCAACGCCGGGGTACTGATCCAGCAAGCGATGGCCAAGGCCAGTGGGCGAAAGACAGGGCGCATTATCCAAGATTCCCTTTGAGGCTGGGCACGATGCCGCGCGCGATGGCGGCGAGGGCGAAGGCGATACCGGCCATCAGGATGATCGCGGCACCGGACGGGATCGGCAGGTCGAAGATGATCGGCAGCAGGATGCCGCACAGGGTGCTGACGGTGGCGATCGCGACCGAAATCCAGAAGAACCCCTTGAGCGACTGGCTCAACAGACGTGCCGCTGCGGCCGGGATCACCAGCAGTGCGCCGACGAGGATCGCGCCGATCACCTTGACCGCTGCCACGGTGATTAATGTCACCAGGATCACGAACAGATAATCCAGGGTCTTCACCGCCACGCCACGCACGGCCGCCAGTTGCGGGTTGAAGCTGGCGAGCATGATGCGGTTGTACAGTGGCAACGCCAGGGCCATCACCAGTGCGCCGACAATCGCCAGCACCAGCAGGTCGTTGCCGTTGACCGTCAACACCGAGCCAAACAGCACGTTTTCGAGGATGTGCACGTTGATCTTGCCCGCGAGGATCAGCAGCAGGCTCGCGCCCAATGCCAGGGACACCGAGAGGAACACGCCGATCAAGGTGTCCGGCGCCAGGCCAGTGCGATTGCGCAGGTAGTTGAGCAGGATGCCGAACAGCAGGCAGTAGCCAAACAGCGCGCCGTACGGCCCGGTGTAGGGTTCGCCGAGCAAAATGCCCACGGCCACGCCGGTCAGCGCGGCGTGGCCGACCGCTTCGGAGAAAAACGCAAAGCGCTTGACCACCACCAGCGTGCCCAGGCCGCCCAATACCGGGCCGATCAGCAAACCGGCGAGCAGGGCGTTGACCACAAAACCATAGGCCAGCGCTTCCGGCAGGTACCCGGAAGAGGCCCAGCCCTGGACCATCAAGCGAAAGGCTTCATAACTCATTGCGCCGGGCTCCGAGGGTGGGTGGAGAACAGGGTCAGCAGGCGATCCGGGGTCAGCGCCTCTTCTGGCGTGGCGTCGAATAGCACGCGGCGGTTCAGGCCGGTGACACGGTCGGCCAGGCGGCCCACGGCTTCGAGGTCGTGTTCGATCCACAGCACGGTGATGCCGGCCAGGCGCCAGTCATTGAGCAGGCGCTCGAACACCTGGATGCCGGCTTCGTCGAGGGCGGACATCGGTTCGTCCAGCACCAGCAATTGCGGGGCCGGGATCAGGCCCTGGGCCAGCAGTACGCGCTGGCGTTCACCACCGGACAGCGCACCCATGCGGCGCTTGCGCTTGTCCTGCATGCCGACGCGTTCCAGCGCATCGCCAATTGCGCCGGCGTACTGTTTGGACAGACCCAGAAACGCCGGGCGGCGCTGGCACATGGCAGCCATGAAATCATCCACCGTCATCGGCAAGCCGCGGTCGAACTCCAAGGCTTGGGGCACATAACCCACCGTGCCCACGCTGTCCGGCCAGTGCAGGCGCAACTGGCCCTGGTGCGGCGTTTGCCCCAGCAGCGTCTTTATCAGCGAGCTTTTGCCGCCGCCGTTGGGGCCGACCAGCGCGTGGATGCTGCCCGGTTGCACCTGGAAACTCACGCCATCGAGAATCACCGTGCGGCCGAGGGTCAGCGAGACCGTGTCGAACTCGAGCGTCGGGCCGACGCTGGCCACTTTCAGTTGTTCGGCCGCCGTCATGCCCCCGACTCCTGGATCGCCCGCACCACGGTGTTGAGATTGCCGGTCATTTCCACTTCGTACTTCTCGGGCGTGTATTCGCCGTAGGAAATATGCGACAGCGGGTACAGCTTGACCCCGGATTCACGCTGGATGGTCTCGACGTAGGTGGACGGGAAATCCATCTCCGAGAAGATCACCTTCACGTCGAGGGCGCGCAGCTCATCGATGGTCTTTTTCAACTGGCTCGGGCTCGGCTCGATGCCGTGGGCTGGTTCGACCACGGCGGTGACTTCCAGGCCGAACTCGCGCAGCAGGTAGTCGTAGGCCGCGTGTACGGTGGCCACGCGCAGGTCCGGGTTGGGCGCGCTGGTGAGCTTGGCCAGGGCGTCGGCGCGCATCTGGCGCAGGCGTTTGCCGTAGGCGCGGGCGTTCTGGGTGTAGGTCTTGGCGTTGTCCGGGTCGAGCTTGCCCAGTTCGCGGGCGATGTTGTTGACCTGGGCAATCGACGCGCTGATGGACAGGAAGGTGTGCGGGTTGACCACCTTGCCCGCGCCGCGCGCCGCGTTGCCGGTGGCGGCGAGCAGCGGCACGTTGGCGTTGGCTTCGATCACCGGGATGTCCGGGCGCTCGCTGGTGGCGATCATGCGGTCGGCGAAATCGTCGTGGCCGACGCCATTGAGCACGATCACGTCGAGGCTGCCGATGCGCTTGATGTCATCGGCGCGCGGCTCGTAGGCATGGGGGTTGAAACCGGCGGGAATCAACGGCACCACCTCGGCCTTGTCGCCGACGATATTGCTCACGTAGCTGTAGTACGGATGCAAGGTGATGCCGATACGCAAGCGTTTAGCCGCCTCGGCATTGGCCAGCGGGGCGAGCATCAGGCTGCACAGGCCGACCAGCAACAGACGCAACAGGGGAGATGAAATAGACATGGGCAATCGGTCTTCTCGTTCAGTGGCGGTGCTGGCGCGTCACGCCGGCATCGAATTGCGTGACCACTTGTTGCCAGCCGGCTGCGATCAGCGCCTGGTCAGTGAGGTCGGCGGGGGCGCTGAGGTTGGCGCTGCGGTTGAGCCACACGTCCGGCTCGGCACCGTGCACGCGCATCAGCAGCGAGCCGGCGGTGCTCGGCACCTGGCTCAAACCCAGGTAGGACGAAGGCTCCAGCACCTGCCAGCGATGGTCGCCACGGCTGACCGAACTGGCGTCCTGGGCGAAGGGCGCGAAGCCTTCTTCGGCCAGTTGCGCCGGTGTCGGCAGGCTGCTTTGCTCCTGCTGCAACAGCTGGATTTCATCCAGGGTCACCCGCAGGTCGGCGTAGATCCCTTGCTCGGCGGCGCTCAGGTCGCGGCGCGCATCCAGCTGATGGCTGGGCACGGCGGCGACTTCCTGGGTTTCGCCATGCAGCGCGATGACCGAACCGGCCACGGCCAGGATAATCAGGCACAGCAGCAGGACGTAGAGGGTTTCGTGGCCGGCACCGGCGGGGCGGACAACCTGTGTGGTAGTCATTGCGGCTGGATATCCGCTTGGTCGATTTCCACCACGTGGCCAGGGCCTGCATCAAACAGCACATAGAACTCGGCGGACGGCTTCTTGAAGGTCAGGGTCGAGTCCTGGCCGAGCTTGCCGGGTACCAGGATGGTTTCGTCGTAGCCGATTACATCCAGGGTCACGCCGGGGGCGCCGCTGCCGTCGGAAAAACCGCCGGTGCACTGGATCTGCTCGCCGGGGATTTCCTTGCATTCGCACATCGGGTTGTGGGCCAGGGCCAGGGTACTGAAACCGGCACCGATCAACAGGGCCGCACAGGTGCGCATCAACGTCATGGTTTAACTCCTTGCTTGTTCAGCCAGGCAATAGTGGCAGGCGAGGCCTGGCTCAGCGGGATGGAACCCTGGTGCATGCTGCCGTCCCAGCCTTCCATGGTGACCCACACTTCGGCGTCGGCCGGGGTGCGTTCCGGTATCGGCAGGGCGGCGCCCATGCGGTACGGCGTACCAAAGAAGATCACCCCGGCGGCCCGCAGACTGCGGGGCTTGCCGATGCGCAGGTAGGTGGCCTTGACCTGCTCGGCACAGGTGTCGCACAGGGCGGCGTTGAAGAATTTCATCGGGCCGGCCGGGTCGGGGCGCGGGGCTTCGTTGCGAAACTCGGCGAGGGTCAGGCTCCAGGGGCCGACCTGCACGTCACCGGCCACCCGTTCGCCGATGCCGGTGTCGCCCCGGAACAACGCGGCGTCGGCAAAGTACTTGGGCATGAAACCCAGGGGCACCAGCAACAGCAGGACATTGATGTGAAAACGCCATTTCAACCAAAAGGCCCGCAGTGGCGAAGGTGGTGCAGCAACGACCTTGCTCATGAGTTGGCCTCCGAGGTTTCAGCCTGCATGGCCGGGATGGCCGCCGGCGCGCGTTGGGTCTTGGCTTCGCGCTTGAGGGCATTGAGGGTGGCCAGGGCGGTGCGCTTGGTCCAGATCAGCAGGCCGCTCAG
Source organism: Pseudomonas sp. 18.1.10 (assembly GCF_024655625.1). Classification (NCBI taxonomy): domain Bacteria; kingdom Pseudomonadati; phylum Pseudomonadota; class Gammaproteobacteria; order Pseudomonadales; family Pseudomonadaceae; genus Pseudomonas; species Pseudomonas sp. 18.1.10. The sequence continues at coordinate 5,428 of NZ_JANLGL010000186.1, read as the reverse complement.
CACCATCATGCTCATGATGAGGCCGAAGAAGGCCCAGATCAGCTTGATCCACAGGCCGCCAAAGTCGCCGGTGTGCAGCGGGCGCATGGACTCGGTGACGAACTCCAGTTTGGAGCGGTCGGAGAGCAGGTGCGCGGCGGCGACTTCACCGTCATAGGGGTTGATCTGTGCGGTCTGGTACATCAGCGGGTACCAGCCGCGGCCGCCAATCTGCAGGTGGCTGTAGGCATTGAGCGGCAGGCTGACGAAACTCGCCTCTAGCCCCGGGATGCGCTGGGTGGCGATCTTGATCGCCTCGTCCACCGGAATCATCGGCGCCGGCACGCCGGGTTCGGACATCGGTACCTTTTCCCGGGCGATCACCGGGATCACCGGCTCGGTGGAGATGGAAATCTGGTTGTCCCCCAGGATCGCGCGGATCAGGAACCAGATGCCGGTGACGGCGATCACCAGGATGAACCAGATCGACCAGATACCGCTGAGGCGGTGGAAGTCGCCCCAGAAGATCCGCGCACCGTGGCGTACCCGCAGGGTGGGGCGCAGGAAGCCTTTCCAGAATTTCTTGTACACCACCAGCCCGGTCACCAGCGACGCCAGCAGCGGAATGCCCAGCGCCGACACTAGGTACCAGCCCCAGCTGTAGCCATTGGTGAACGGCACCAGCCACCAACCATGCAGGGCGCGGGTAAAGGCCTGGAAGTTGAACGACGGGCTGATGCCTTGGATGGCCCCGGTGTACGGGTTGACGTACACCTCGACCGAGCGCCCGTCGGGGTAGCTGAGGTCGACGCTGAGGGCGAAATGGGATTCGTCAGGGCGGCTGATCGACTGCACGAACACCGCAGGCTCATCGCGCTTGATGGCGGCGATCACCTGGTCATAGCTCAGCGGTTCGGCATCATCCGACGGCTTGCTTGCGCGGATGTCCGGGTTGGCCAGCCAGACGATCTCCTGGCTGACCACCGCCAAGGTGCCGGTGACGCAGACGATCAGTACAAAAAACCAGATGGGCAATGCCAGCCAGCTATGTACGAGAAACCAGAGTTTTGAACGTGACTTCTTCGACATGGGGATGCGGGTCTTGAGCGGAGGGGGCGATGGAGGCCCGGGAAAGGCCGGTCGTAGCTTTTGCTGACGCGACGGGCTGTATCTAAGTTAAGACGGATGAGAATCGGAAATCCCTAACCCGGAAATGAAAGTAAATGTTTCCGTGGCGCCCGATCGAACACGAAACATGTTCCCAGCCTTCACCCAGGTGCCGTTGATAGGGGCGCCGGGCTACGTAGGATGGGCGCATACCGTTGCGTGAGCCCGAAGACAAATGACTGCCAGAACCCTCTACGACAAACATATCGACGCCCACACCGTGTGCGCCCTGGATGACCAGGGCCATGTGCTGCTTTATATAGACCGCCAGGTAATCAACGAATACACCAGCCCCCAGGCGTTCAGTGGCCTGCGTGAAGCCGGGCGCAAGGTGTGGCGCCCCGGCACGGCGCTGGCGGTGGTTGACCATGTAAACCCTACGACGCCTACACGCATTGCGGCGATGCCCGACGCTGGCGGTGCACGGCAGGTGTCATACCTGGCGGAGAATTGCCGGGACTTTGGCATTGAACTGCTGGACATCCTCGACAAGCGCCAAGGCATCGAACATGTGATCGCCCCGGAGCAGGGCTTTATCCTGCCGGGCATGGTGATCGCTGCCGGTGACAGCCACACCACCACCTACGGCGCCCTCGGGGCCTTCGGTTTTGGCATCGGCACGTCGGAAATCGAGCACCTGCTGGCCTCGCAGACGCTGGTCTACAAGCGCCTCAAAAGCATGCGCGTCAGCGTAGACGGCGCGCTGGCGCCGGGCCTGACGTCCAAGGATGTGATCATGGCGCTGATCCGCCAGATCGGCGCCTCGGGTGCCACCGACTACGCCATCGAATTCCGTGGCTCGACCATCGATGCGCTGAGCGTCGAGGCGCGCATGACCATTTGCAACATGGCGGTGGAGGCTGGTGCGCGCGGTGCCTTTATGGCGCCGGATGAAAAGGTCTTCGCCTACCTCAAGGGCAAGCCGCGTGCGCCCCGGGGCGAATTGTGGGCGCAGGCGCTGGTGGCCTGGCGCCAACTGCATTCGGACGCCGACGCGGTGTTCGACCGCGAAGTGCACCTCGACGCCACCACCCTGCAACCCATGGTCACCTGGGGCACCAGCCCCGACCAGGCCGCGCCCATCGGCGCCCGCGTGCCGGACCCGCTGGCGGTCAGCGACCTGATCCTGCGCCAGGACATGCGCCGCGCCCTCGACTACATGGGCCTGGAGGCCGGCATGCCGCTCAGTGACATCGTCATCAGCCATGCGTTTATCGGCTCCTGCACCAACGCACGCATCGAGGACCTGCGCGACGCCGCCCGTGTGGTGCGCGGCAAACACGTGGCCACGCATGTGCGGGCGATGATCGTGCCCGGCTCCACCGAAGTGCGCAACCAGGCCGAGGCCGAAGGGCTGGCGGCGATCTTTATCGACGCCGGCTTTGAATGGCGCCAGTCGGGCTGCTCGATGTGCCTGGCGATGAACGACGACGTGCTGGCCCCCGGCGACCGTTGCGCTTCCAGCACCAACCGCAACTTCGAAGGCCGCCAGGGCGCCGGCGCCCGTACCCACCTGATGAGCCCGGCGATGGTCGCCGCGGCCGCCATCACCGGCCGCCTCACCGATATCCGCCACTTTGGAGACCGCCCATGAGCCTGCAACCCTTTACCCACGTCACCGGCAAGGCCGCGCCGATGCTGGCGGCGAATATCGACACCGACGTAATCATGCCGAAGCAGTTTCTCAAGGGCATCGACCGTAGCGGGTTGGATCGGGGGTTGTTCTTCGATTTGCGCTTCTTGGCCAGCGGCGAGCTGAACCCTGATTTTGTGCTGAACCAACCGGGCTGGCAGGGGGCGAACTTTATGGTGGTGGGGCCGAATTTCGGTTGTGGTTCCAGCCGCGAGCATGCGGTGTGGGGGTTGCAGCAGATGGGGATTCGGGCGCTGATCGGCAGCAGTTTTGCCGGGATTTTTTATGACAACTGCCAACGGAATGGGGTGTTGTTGATTAGCTTGGATGAGGCGGTGTTGCAGGGACTGGGGCAGACGGTCAGTCGGGCGGATCGGGCGCAGATCAGCGTGGATCTTGAAGCCCAGGAAATTCGTCTGGTCGATGGCCAGGTGATCCCGTTTCAGATTGATGCTTTGCGCAAGACTGCGTTGTCGCTGGGGCTGGATGCGATTGGCAGCACCTTGCAGCGTAGTGAGGAAATCAAGGCCTTCGAGCGCCGACACCTGCAAGCCAACCCCTGGCTCAACTGACACACCTCAGCTCCCACAATTTGAACCCATTCCAAGCTGGGGGCCGGGTTAGAGTGAGAGCTGTTTGAAGTGCTCCTGCAAAAACTCCACACACGCCCGCAACTTCCCGGAGTGAGCCAACCGTGTCGGGTACACCGCCCACACGTTGGCACTCTGGGAATAGTCGTGCAGCACCTGCACCAGCGTGCCTTGCTCCAGCAACGGCTGCACATCCCACAGCGAGCGCAGCAACACGCCGCGCCCATCCAGGGCCCACTGCAACACGATCTCGCCATTGTTCGATGACAACGGCCCACGCACGCGCACGCTCGCTGGCGCGCCGTCGCACGCCAGGTTCCAGATGCCAAACGCGTTGTCGCGTTCCTTGATTACCAGGCAGTCGTGTTGCTCCAGGTCACCCAACTGTTGTGGTGTGCCTCGGCGCTCTAAATACGAGGGCGCGGCGCACAGCACCCGTCGATTGCTCACCAGGCGCCGGCCGATATGCTGGCCGGGGATGTCATCGCCAACGCGGATCTCCAGGTCGAACCCTTCGTTGACGATATCCACCACGCGGTCGAACAGGTCCAGGCGGATTTCCAGCTCCGGGTACTGTTGCGCCAGCAAGGACACGGCGGGGGCCACATGGTTGCGGCCAAAGCCGAAACTGCTGCACAGGTGCAGGCGCCCGCGCGGGCTGTCGTGGGCGTCGGACAGTTCATCGGACAGTTGCTGGAAGTCTTCGAGGATGCGCACGGCCCAACGCTGTACCCGTTCGCCGTCTTCGGTCACGGCGATGCGCCGGCTGGTGCGGTGCAACAGGCGGGTGGCCAGGGTGGTTTCGAGGATCTGGATGCGCTTGCTCACATACGCCGGCGACAGCCCCAGCTCATCGGCGGCGGCCGCGAAGCCGGCCTTGCGGATCACAGTGAGGAACACCCGCAGGTCTTCGGGCAGGGGCACGGTATCTTTCTTATTAGTCATCACAAGCAGACGTGGCGGCATGAGCCGCCAGAATAGCACTCAGCGCAGGAAGGCCAGGACTTCGCCCAACAACAACTCGGGGGCTTCCTCGGCGAGGTAGTGGCCGGCGGGCAGGGCTTTGCCGCGTACGTTGGTGGCGACTTGCTGCCATTCCTTGAGCGGCTCGAAACAGCGCCCGACCGTGCCTTCGGCGCCCCACAGCACCAGCAATGGCAGGTCGAGGTGATTGCCCGCGTCGATATCGGCCTGGTCGTGCTCAAGGTCAATGCCCGCCGATGCGCGGTAGTCCTCGCAGATGCCGGTGGCGGCGCCCGGCAGCTGGATGCAGCGCAGGTATTCGGCAAAAGCCTCGTCGGTGAACGGCTTGAGCCCGGCACTGCGGCTGCCCATCACACTGCGCAGGTACAGCTCGGGGTTGCTCTCGATCAAGGCTTCCGGCAACGGCGCCGGGCGGATCAGGAAGAACCAGTGCCAGTAGGCCCGGGCAAAGGCTTGGTTGGTTTGCGCGTACATTGCCAGCGTTGGTGCGATATCCAGCAGCACCAGGCGTTGCACGGTGCCTGGGTGGTCCAGGGCCAGGCGATGGGCGACGCGGGCGCCACGGTCGTGGGCCAGTACCGAGAACGTGTTGAAGCCGAGGGCGCGCATCAGTTCGACGCTGTCCCGGGCCATTTCCCGTTTCGAGTAGTTGGCGTGGTGATCGTCGGCCGGCGGCTTGCTGCTGTCGCCGTAACCGCGCAGGTCGGCGGCGACCACGGTGAAGTGTCGGGCCAACTGCTCGGCGACTTTGTGCCAGATCACGTGGGTTTGCGGATGCCCGTGCAGCAGGAGCAGGCCGGGGCCTGTGCCGCCTTTGCGGTAGCTGATGTCGACGCCGTTGACGTGGCAGCGGTCTTTCTGGAAGCCGGCGAACATGGAATGACCCCTTGTGAGAATGGTCTGCATCGTGGAATCAGTGGGTGTAGGAGGCAAGGGGCAAAGCGTGGAGGGGGCGTTCATGAAGTGTGTAGGAAAGATCTTTCAGTCTATGAAGATCCGGCATGGGAACAGGCTTGTGTGGGAGCGGGCTTGCTCGCGAAGGCGGTGTGTCAGTCACAGGTCATTCAACTGATCC